>JAATVR010000747.1 GCA_014523665.1 Nitrososphaerales archaeon TH526 | reverse complement strand
GTGCTACTTGTATTATTGTCGCTCTTCTTTAGGGGCTGTCTTTGCATTAGAAATAAAGGCTCACGAAGGGTAAATCCACACTTTGTATACAATACAAAGGAACGAATATGACTTGGCGACTGTACTAATCTAACCTGGTCATGGTTTTGTTTATTGGCCTGAGTAAGAGCAGCATCCATCAACATTCTACCTATACCTCCACCCTCAGCACAAGGATGGACTGTAAGAGGGCCAATTACTGCCACAGGCGAAGGCGGAAATTCATGAAGAAATATGCTTCCTAATATCTCACCTTGTCGCTCTGCTAAAACGCCCCATGAATTTGGATTGTCTAGAAGGCTTTTGATAAGCCCTATCCCAAAATCTTCAGAAGGCTGCTCAGAAGGATAGCCGTGAGCGGAAGAAATAGCTTTGTGCGCTTCATATCCAATCTTGCCGCAGCTCTCTGCATCACTATACTCTATGGGCCGAATAACTAAATTCATTTATGAATTATGAAAAGCTCATTTCTATTAATTAGTATGGGATGATTTATAGTGGTACTTATCTTGTCAAGAAAGAGTCAGGTATATTTTGTGCTGTCCTTGGATTAAAGTAGGCTGATGGTTCAGCGGAATACGAAACCACAAACCATTTATTATCTTTGTATATTCAAACCCGGTCCCAAAGTACTAAATGTAAAAGTAATGGAGAAGAATTAGAAGACATTCAAAGCCAGCTAATAAGCTAATAAGTCAGTGACTTGAGCGATACTAATCTATTTTGCAATTATGTCATAACTGATATCTTGACCAAAATTGGCTCAGTACAATCTGGGTCTAAGCAAAGCAAGCTCGATTTATGATGAACTGTGTGATTGCCCTTTGGAAGTGATTCAGTCAGTATATAAAATCCATCAGCTACAGTTTTTGAAGGTCCACCTTCCAGAACTCCAAAAGCCGGATTATCTGGAAAAACGACATTGAATGGCTCAGTACTGGTTCTATACTTAATGGGTTCATCGTAACCATATTCCTTATCATCGAATTAATATAGATCTATATACGTCCAATATCTCTTAATATTTTATTTGCATCATTCTTTTTTAGCAGGCCATTAAATACTGTACGGACTAAAATGAAAGGAAAAATAACCATTCCAAAGGTAGTATTGCTGACTAGTACCAATTGCTTAGTTAGGAATTATTTCACCACCATGGCAGGCAAAAAACCATAATTGACTTTTAACACTCAAATCAAGTGGATCTTTATAGATGTATTGTGTTACTTAGGTGCATATTCATTGATATTGTAGGGCCAAGTAGATGATTCTAATGTGTTGCATTAGAACTCCTGTGCATTATTAAGTTAAGTTTTGTAGGTTTTTAGTTCAAGCGTAATCAAATGATAAATAGAAGATCTAATACTTTCTAATTCTGCTCTCGCGTATCTATCTTATTTCAATGAATGGCTTGATAATTCGAGGTATTACTGGTTATCTTAATTCAAGTTCATCAGAAGACAGGTTAGAGAACTAGAGTCTCAGTCAAATCATATTGACAGCAGCGTTCAAATTAGCACCAATTAGATTCCAAACCAACTGCCAGTCAAAGTACCATTATTATATCAATATACTGAACACAAGTAATATTAGAAGGATAACAAAAAGATGTCATATACTGGAAATTGCCTGGATTAAAACTCAAATCACTAAAGGAACCAACAGAATCTCATGATGGATTCAGAAAACTGATTGCGCGATATAGGCCAAGATACCTTCCAAAATCTGAAGAAAATTGGCATGAATGGTGGAAAGAACTCGCTCCCAGTAGACAACTCCATAAGGCATACATGATCGACAAAAAAATGAACTGGTCTGTATATAAGAACCGCTTTCTTGCTGAAATAAAGAATAATCCTGATGCATTAGATGAAATCAAAGAGTTAAAACAGCTGAGTAAAGATCAAGATGTCACGTTATTGTGTCATTGTGTAGGTATAGATAAACATTGTCATAGATTTGTTATCAGTGAATTGGTTGAAAAGAGAAGTCGGAGCTAGATAGGTTTTTTTCTTTTGCTGGACGTATTGAACGTATACAAAACATTGCAAGATCTGGAAATTTCCACACGTCACCTCATTTGTTAGAATATATTCTGAAATTTTGTATGATTCTGAGAGCGGCAATTGCCTCAACACTCGGGACATTATTGGTACCAAACCCACTTCCGTCTTTGGACACGTTATGTTATAATTAGAAAACTGCAGAATTTGAGATAGTCAATTGTGTATAAAGAGAATAGCAAGAATAAAAAGAGACACAGTAGGCTGGTCCAACTACTATTCGAAATAATTTGAAGGACCACTTTACAGCTACACTTAAGAATAATATTTGATATTATCATAATGGATATTGTTATCAAAAAAGGCAGAAGAATCAGTACCTTTCCCTGCAAGCCTCAGCCATGAGCAAAATCGTGACAAAAAACTGAAACATATTGATACCCTATTGGTCAGTAATCCCACTTCTTCGAGCGGTTCAACAGGCAAGGGCTGGGAGAACCTCTATATCAAGATAAAAGATGCCTTTGGCAAGAACCCTCAAGTAGTATTCACAAAAAAAGCCAATGATGGAACTCTGCTTACACGGAAATTTTTGAAGAAAGGAGTTAGAAGAGTTATTGCTATTGGGGGAGACGGAACTATAAATGAGGTTGCAAACGGCTTTTACTTGCCGACAAGAAAACAAGGCGACAACAAAAAACTGGTCCCTTTTTCTAAGAATAATGATGGCCGTAAGAAAAATAGAAATGATTTCCCTCAACCTGACATCCTGCTTCCTATAAATTCGGGGGCCATATTTGGGATAATCCCTAGTGGTACTAGGAATGTGTTAGCCAAGTCTCTAGGTTTGCCTCAAGGGATAGACGAATGCTGTCATAATTATTTGCAAGGCAGTACCCAAAAGATTGATGTCCTAACAGCTACTGTTACTAATCCTACTAACCGTTCAAAGGCGTTAACGCGTGCATTTCTAAATGCAGCTGAGATTGGATTCGGAGCCGAAATTATAGATAGGTCAAAGAAAGTAAGAAGTAAAGTTAAGAACCGTATGGTATCGACAATCACCAGCGTCATTGCTACTCTGCCCACGTACGAAAGCAATAACTGTGAGATAGTGTTCGATGATGGGCAAGAGAAAGTGGTCACAAAAATGACGATGGGCGTAATTGCCAACGGAAAATTTCTGGGTGGTGGGTTTATGGTAGCACCAGAAGCAAGCTTTTCAGACGGATTATTAGATGTTGTTATTTTAAAAGATTCGGGTAGCCTTAAAATGCTTGACAAGTTAGCAAATATAAAAACAGGAAATTATACAGATGAAGTCGATGTAATCTACAAACAAGCCAGGAAGGTATCAATAAAATCAAAGGAAAGAGACATAACAGTCGCAATTGACGGAGAACCAATTGGAATTTTGCCAGCAACATTTGAAGTGAATCCGCATTCGCTAAATATCCTATTGTAGGGAAGAACCCCTGCAGTGGTAGGGAACTGCTTTTATTAGTTGAATTAATAAATATGGAAAATATCAGGCCAGATTTGTCTGGGCATCTAGCGGCAGCACCCAAATAATAATTTCAAGTTTCGAACCTCAAGTTCAATTACCATACGAACAAATGAACAATCATATCGGTTCCAGGAATGATCGAAATCATAACTCTTGGGACAATCCTGTTAATAGTAACAATCGTCAAAGTACATGCAATAGTTTTTGCAGGTCTCCGTAATTCATCAATTTTCAATAGTAATTGACATTAGTTTATCATCAGTCGGAGCTCCTACTACTTTAACGTCACATAGTATAGTTATATTGTGTAATCCTCACTGATTACTCTCCTGTCAGTCTTTTCTATTCCTGTTTTAACGTAAGCTACCTGATCTCTCAAAAACTTTGTGCAAAAAGAAGTCAGTTAAACTCACCAAAACGATATTTTTTGGAGATTGGCTGATACAAAATTTATCTCTATCAGAAGTATCAATTAACAAGAGAGAAAAAAACAAGAAAGGATAAAATAATAGTTGATCTTGCAAAACCTATTAATAATATCAATTAGGTCAATATATATGGCCGCAACAACTTTCTTGGTCTTCTATCGCTTCAAGAGCATGAACAAAGAAGAGGCAGTTAAAGCTAGAACTGAATGGCGTGAATTGAGGAACGGCTTGCCTGACGGTATAGAATTGATAGGTGAATATGATCATGCGTGGGGAACTGAATATAATGGATTTTTGTTAATTGAATCGGAGAGTAGCGATAAATTTCTTGATTGGTGGTCTGGCTTTAAGGATAAAGTTAGATGGTACGTTGAGCAAACACATACGATAGCAGCAAGAAGACGATAATAATTCACTATTTTTCACATCCTCACACGAATGTTGAACTTGAAGAACCAGCATTCAGATTACTCTTCTAGAAATAATTTCGTATGTACCAGGACTGTCTGCAGGCGGGGGCGCCCCACGACTTACCAAACATCAAAGCATAATCATGCCTAAGCAATTCTCTGACCATCCTAATGGTACTTATTCCTCTTGTATGTAGATATTAAAGTGTGAACAAAGGATTTGGACTTTTGCTTTTTCTAATTCAAACGATATCAAATGTCATAAGATATAATAAAATGGCCTATACCTTTGAGAGATGAATTAGGTTGATGGGCGATCATGATTTTATAGTCGGTGTAGGTGCCATTTTCATTATTCCAATTCCATTTAGAATGTATATCACCTTCAACAAGGTATTTGACTTCAACAGCAACCAGGTACTGAGAATATTTCCTCAGGATGTGAAGCAAAGACCCGATTGAAACCCAAGAAGAAATCAACTCAGACGAACAATTCAAAAAATAACAAGGAGATAACTGAAATACTTTACGGCACTGAGAATTCGGTCAGAAGAGGGGTTGAATTTATGCAAAACGCAAATGAGTTCATGGATTTATTTGGTGAAAAAAACGGACCTTCCATTATTATGACATATGATGTTTACAAGAATAATTATATTGCAGCCAGAGAAAGGGGCTGCAAAATAAGACTGATCACAGAAATTACTAAGGATAATTTACAATATTGCAAAGAATTACTTAACATAGTAAGTGAGATGCGACATCTTGAAGGCTTCGTAGGAGGTATCGCAGTAAGCGAATCTGAATATATGACTACCACCACTCTCAAAGAAAAACAACTGTTAACACAGGTATTCTACAGTAATGCCCGGGAAGTAGTTGAGCAAGCTCAATATACTTTTAGGACTTTTTGGAGTAAAGCTATACCGGCTGACCAAAGGATAAGGGAGATTGAGTATGACATACAAAGGGAATTTATAGAAACCATCAGTGATCCTACTGAGATTCTAGAACTTGCAACACGTCTTGTCAAATCAGCCAAAGATGAAATTTTGGTTATATTCTCGTCAGCTAACGCGTTCGCCAGAATCAGAAAGTCAGGCAGAATGAACCTATTAATACAGTCAGCACTCTCATACAGGATAACTGTCAAGATATTAACACCCCTCAATGATACAATAGTCAATGACGTGGAAATTATGCAACGAAAGTACAGAAATATCGAAATTAAAGGGATCGAGCCTGCATTACAAACTAAAGTTACTATTCTGATAGTTGATAGGTCATACTCATTCGTTGCTGAGTTGAGCGATGACACCAAGTCAGATTCAGAAGGTGCGGTAGGATTGTGCAGCTATTCTAATAGTAAATCGACTGTACTATCATATGTATCTATATTCGAAACACTTTGGCGACAGAGCGAATTGTATAAACAACTCCAAGATCTATACCAAGAACTAGCTATGCGGGATAATGCTCAAAGAGAATTTATTGATATTGCCGCCCACGAATTACGTACACCTATACAACCTATACTTGGTTTATCTGAGGTAGCAATGGCTAGAAATAAG
>JAATVR010000092.1 GCA_014523665.1 Nitrososphaerales archaeon TH526 | reverse complement strand
TATCCTTCATCTCAATGGAAGACTGCTCTTGGAGGACCAATAGAACAAAAGGTTCTGGAAGATCTTTTTGGCTGGCTTTCAGATCCAGTCAGAGACTTTAAGAAGTTAACCATTTTATCTTCACAAACACCATAGGTTGTTGGCGGCTTCCTCATCTAAATCTGTAACGCGAAATAATCGATAGCCAGATTAATGCCAGAAGAGTAAACTCATCCTGAAAGCGTCAAAGCAATCATCAAATGAAGTAGCATCTTTATCAAGCATACCCTCCCCGTTCTCTACTGCTGTACGAAGGGCAGTGATTAGTTTGTTGAATCTAGGATGAATAGCAACCATTCCATTCTGATACTCCATAAGTTCTTTGACGTGGGCCAACATTGCCTTATGTTCCTTCGAGAAAGGAACGGGAATGACAAACATATTCTGTTGTAAGAATTTCAGATCATACACTGAAGCATATGCTTTCCTATAATAGGACATATGTTGCTCAAAGTTAAGCTCTTCATCTACTTTCTCTTTCAATGCCCTGATGAATGAAGGAGTTCATCTACAAATATTCTGCAGCGATTCTCAGAGCGAATTTCAAACTTATGTAGTTTGAATCATTTGGTTAAAGTCTGGCTTGGGATATTCTTCGGCATGCAGTACGGCAACCTGTCCGTCTATTAGTCGGTTATACATACACCAAAGTTTGAGGAGCGAAAGCCATGGCCTAGAACTACAGACTTTTGCGTGTAGCTACTAACTTTAGTCAATTGCTGCATCGATACCCTAGGACCTGGATACTTTAGATTGTAATTCCAATCAAACGATGAACTATACTTCTAACACATAATCATCTTTTCGGCTTCACAGTGGCACAGGAGTATATCTCTGATCTTATCGCAATCTCCTACTAACGTGTTGATAAGTTTGTGTCTCTCTTCAGTAGGCATTCTGTTTGCTAATTGAGAGGTTTGTATTGAATCAATCGCTTCAAGTTTCCATCGATTTTGGATTGCGACACCTATTGTCTTGTGGGTTTCGTAGACTACCCTTCCAAGTGAAGTAAGGATAAATCTTGCTCTTTTCCTGGTAATCAGACCTGCATCAACTAAGCGGTTGATACGTGTGTAGTATTGCTTGCGAGTCAGATTCAAACGTGATATAAGAATCTCACCGTTGGAGTGTCCTACATCAGATGCTGGACTTGACGACAGGATTGCAATGATGTTAAATAGTGATAGCGATTTGTTGTCTGATATAGCAGAAAAAATAGATTCAACTAAAAGGCTATCTGAAGCGACATGTTGGTATATGTCTTGAGCGGTACTTTTCTTAGATGACATTCTTTTTACTCCCTGGTTCAACTACATACCACATATCCTTTCTCTGTTTCCAGACAGCATTCAGTGTTATTCCACCAGTCGTAGACAACGGAATTACGATTATTGGGTCGCTACTTTCATTCACATAAATATTTCTCATTTCAGTTTTTCCTAAGAATATGAACGTTACAAGATAAATTATCTTATATGCACAAACGCTGACTCATTATAAGCCGTACTGACTCATTATAAGCCGTACTGACTCATTATAAGCCGTACTGACTCATTATAAGCCGTACTGACTCATTATAAGCCGTACTGAGAAATCAGTGCTTCTGATAAGAGAGCAATCTAAACATTAAACTTAATGCCAGAACCGCAGGGACATCCTGAACCATCAAACTAGTCATCATGAGTGGTTGTTTCCAATCGACTTTGGATAGGTTTTGTTCTCGTACTAGCGCATGATCGCAAGCGTTATCAAAAGGAAGTTTGATACTAATTAACTAGTACCGCTATCAAATACTCTAATCAAATGTTAGATAGAATAAATATGACATTTCTTTCTGAGAAGTTTTTGCGGCATGACTGCGTATTATCTTATTGATACAAATGAAAACCATTGTAGTAGCCATGACAGCAGCATTTGTGGCATGCTGATGGTATCAATCTTTGCAGCCAGTACAACCTTTGCTGTAACAGACAACAGCACTGATGTAAGTACAAGAGGAGGAGCAAATGATAGCAGCAGTGTTGTAGCAGGGAATGGATCCTCTGATAGAGGTGAAAGTGCAAAATCTGGAATCAACACTACCGTGCGTAGTCCAGATGCAGCACACGCGTGCCAAACGCCTTCTATTTTATCTCCTCCAGGGTATTCTTTGGGATCTATCCGCTCTGGTTGGGCTTGAGGAGATGACATTTTATGGCTCTCGTAAACAGATCGTGTTTCACTATATTCACATTTACTAAATATGGGTTGAGGGAAATCATAACCTCAGTTAAACCATATTTATCTTCTTCGATAAACATCTAGTGCCAGAAGAACATACCTACATTCGTTATTAAGGTGTGTCTTTGAGAAAATCCTACGCTTGATTTGCGAGAATCCCGATCACTAACAACACGTAAAGTACTTTGTTAAGAAATACCCTACAGCAAAAGGTAACGTACCTATTACGATCATCATGGTCGTTTTAGGCTTTCTTTTAATAAATGCTAAAACAGCAATGATATCCTGAACCGAAAATGAACTCTATTTACTACATTATGACCTTGGTGTAGCATATTCAGAAAACGAACCCAACCTGATAAGATTCGCATCAAAATAAACAAATAAATAAAAAAGGAGAATGGAATGGGATCAACTATACGGCAGAGTAGGTGTTATCCCTTCCAGTTCAGAAACGATACTTTCAAGCGAGTTGGTGCCAGAGGAAGACGCTCCCCAAATTATGAGTGTCTGTGAATCCCCACTTCTTATATCATTGAAGTTATGTGTACTGATAACAGATAGCCCTCCATTTTCTAAATCTGATGTATGTGTTGTAAGTTCTTCTGTCGGAACCATCAATGTTCCAACTGTATCTATATTCGCACTAGTATTGCCTGTCGTAATGGTAGGGGAGGTGGCAGACTGATCTACTACATTTATTGTTCCGTTCATGACATAGTCCGTATCTTCATTGTTCACGTCTGCTTGATAATAACCGAAGGAACCTGTATTATTCATGACAACTGGTTGTGATGCTGTATTATATGCAAAAACATCACTGTCGAATACCATATTGTTAGAGTTGCTGCCTTGTCCAGTTAGAGTAATTTTATGATCATGGTCGACATCACCATTAAACCATACGATAGTAGTTCCCTTTGGTACTGTCACACTTTGTGGAATATATGGCTGATTGATGAGCCTCTGGTTTGAACTCTGATCACCAATATTCTGCGATTCGTGGCCCTCATTGGGAATCAGGATTACAAGATTCTTGATATTGGTTCCTAAATCCATAGATTCAGTTTCATAAACACTTGATGCATCGATGCCTTGGTTTTGCTGCGCTTCCACTTTAATGGCGTCTGGAAGAACATTCATGCCAACTGCTATGGTTGTCATAACTGCTGCCGCTAAAACCAAAATTCTGAATAGAATGTGATTGGATTTTTCAGTATATTCTGGACTTTTCATGATTCAAGGCATTATGTAGATTATGTATATATTTGTAGGGTGAATCACTCCTTGTATGAAGTAATCTCACCATTCTCGCCACCACTTTGAAAACTTCAGACATCAGAATCTTGGAATCAATTGAGTATGAGTCCAATTGGAGTTAGTAATGGAACAACAATAATCGCCAAAATTACAAAGATTCATTGACGGTGAATTTAGAAAAAAATAAGAAAGGATTGTTTTAGTTCAGATAGCCGCAATCTCCTTGTCCGCTCTCTCCGAGATATCCATCATAACCTTCTTTCTCACAGGTCTTGTCAGCCTGCTGAACATGATCTTTCTCTGATTGAGAGTCTGCTTTCTCATTCGCGTCGGCAGCATGAACTGTTATAGTGGAACTTACTCCTCCTAGCACTACTGCTAGGGTGGTCAGTAATGCTACTACTATAACAATCTTATAGTTGTTCTTCATCGAAGATGCATAACTGAGGAACATTATATAAAAGATTCCATTAATTTACGTTATTGCATATATAGATTCCTATTTTGTATTCTGAATTATGCAAATTGTAGATATTAGGTATAGAGCACACGTATCACATGACCCAAACTAACGACACTATGAACAGCGACCAACGAGATACAGATTAAGGGAAATCGCAACCTTTTCTATATCATATTTATCTTCAGCTATGACCGAGCCTGCTGCTAGAGGCGAATTAGTAGTGACAGACTAATGCCAGAATAACAAAGACAACCTGGACCATTAAACAAATCCTCATGATTGGTTGTTTCCTTGTGCTACCTACAATGCACTTTGGATGGGTTTTGTTCTCATATTAGCGCAAGATTGCAAGCGTTATCACAAAGGAAGTTTGACAATCAGTAACTAGTAACGCTTCTACCTATCCCATACCTTCGTATATTTCTTAAAGAAACTTTTTCTATTAAAAATATATAACTTATATTGTATGCCGGAATTTTCTACGATAAATATGGCCTTGGATGTATAGCAATATGTCCTAATTCAGAATCATATTTTGAAAATTAGAATCTTCTGTAACTCATATAAAAGAGCAAATTTAAGAAAGTAGATATAAGCAAGGCTGATTGGGATTACATTAACCCTTCCACAGGAAAAGTATATGACATATATGGTGACAAGATTGATGTTGTGCACACGTAGAGATCTACGTACAACGAATGCTTTATTGTTGTTGTTACATTGTAAACACAAAAACTGCTAACAAGATTATGAGTTTGATAATCAGTTATAGCTTATATGTTGTAAGGCAAGTCTAGTTCAGATTCTTAATTCATATTAATAGTTTTCGTTCTAAAATTCGTGTTCGTGCAACTATTATATACTTTGCGAGACATGTCTACAGTCAACATGCCATGCAGTTGTACCAAATGCAGCCATTCGACGCTTATCGAATGTGAAACTGCATATTGTAATTGTTGTCGACCAGGAGATCACGATGCGAATATCATATATACAGCTAACAGCCAATAGTCACTATATGAATAAAAGTATAACCTTATCAGAAGGTAGTGAATGTCTAACTTGTATTTGGTAAAGTCAAAACTAGACGACGATTTGGCAGATTATTGAATATAACTCTATTTTCAGTTTGACAATATGGGTACCTCCTCATAAAATTTTTTAATATAAGCAATAGTAATCAATTCCATTTATTGATACTAATTATTGCAACTTACCACCTTACCATAGTTTCCCTGAATTGACAGATAGTTAACCTATAAGCGTTATCCTCAATAGGAACTATATGTATCACAATATTTTAATTTTGTGTTAGAAAAAGTTAATTGTTTGACTGCATTTTTACAGCGACATAAGTCGCTCATTAGGATGGTAGGTCAGGTCGTTCATTGTTGTCGTCGTTGTGGCAATTGTCTATTTCATTCCTGCTCCTTTTTTATAGTATATTGAACTATGCTATGTACAATGTAAAAATCAAAGGTTACGGTTCTTCTATATGTGTATAAATCCCATCAGAACTAGTTCTACACTACTCTGCTATACTGTAGTGTAGCAGTACCACAAGATAAAGAGGAAGTGTTTATTATCATTCTAGTTCGAATGGCGCTATGATTTACTCGCAGCGACAAGATGAACTAAAAATGACCTAAGATCGTCCTAAATCAACCGCATTTAATTTACGAACCCTATATAGTATTTTACGCTTACATTCTTACAGGCTTAAATATAACGGCTTCAAGGTAATTGTTAGTCGACCCGAATCCTTGGCAAAAATAGATCCTAATAAACTAAGAGGGTCGCGGCAAACCTGTTTCCGAGGAGATGGACAGGCATATGGTGAAGTTTGTAGCCGACCGAAGTAAGACTGCCATAGAAGCGGACCCTGGTGATGCTAAAAAGAAATCGAAAAAAGAGCAGAAGCTAGAAGACTACGATGGTAACGAATGGGATGATTAAGACTTAAACCATAGAGTGTCTACTTAAAAAGTAAGAAATGACCGACTGGCAACACTATACGGGGCCACTTCTTATTGCGCTAGGTCTATGTCTAGGTACAGGGCTAGCGACACTCACAGAAAATGAATACACGTATGCATCCACCATAGCAGTTAACTCGACATATGAGGTCCAAATAGAAAACATGACTTCAGGAGAGTTTGATAGACTTATGGACAACGAGTCAAAGGCCAACAAACCAACAGACCAAATACTAACC
>JAATVR010000746.1 GCA_014523665.1 Nitrososphaerales archaeon TH526 | reverse complement strand
CATTTTTCCAGTGGATTGTAAGACTTGCTCTTGATAATTAGTAACTACATTTGTGAACCGTGGAATTTGAGTTCTCGCTTCATCTATTGATTTATTTACATTCTCTTTTGTTTCATCTAATGATCTGTGCAATGTGTGTTGAAAGTCTTGTGCTACTACCTGTTGTTGTTGTCCAACTTGTTGTAGAGTTTGAGCTGCATCGTGTTTATCTTTTATACTCTTGGCCTCTTCAGCGACTCTTTGAGTGTCTTCGATAGCTTTCTCTTCTACGCTTTTTGATATTGTTGTCATGTTGCTATCTTCTCATGACAGTTATATATACATTGGCAATTTATGGTATTATTCACCATTTAATACCATAGAATTACATCGAAAATTAATACCTTACACGCCAGGCTATGTCAGATGATGAAATTAACACCACTATGCACGGCAAATAAGGTAGGATGACCAGAGATTCTGTCTAATCAGATGAGCCTGCTGGCCGCCCTACCTAATCATAACGGTTCATAACAAACCATATTAAAACTTCATATTTCACATTAGACATTTTCTATATATCATGAAATTGTGGTAAGAGGTAGAACGGCTAGGAAGAGATTAGGTTAACAAGTCCTAGCCGTCTACTATGGGTTCGCCATGCCCTGGTCGGACCAAGTTACGGTCGCCCGAATTCACAAAATGGGCATTTAAAACTAGCGGAATAAATCAAATATGTACATTATTAGAAACTGTTTTCATAACAATATTTACTTTATATCTTTAACTAGACACAGTTCTCTACTCCAATTTTTGTCTGATCCTTATCTCCCATCACCTAGCAAACCTTGAGAGCTCTTTTGCCGTCTCAATCACTTTGTCCAGTTCCAAACCCATGAATGCAAATATAATTTGTTCAAATCTTAAATCCTTTATCGCCTTAATATCTTGTCCGATTTGATCTATCGTTCCGGTTAATGGAAATCGTGGCTGATTAGTATTAGAATTATCACTGGACGGAGATGAACTTGTTACTAATTGAGGAAATGTCAGCACATTATTTTTAAATTCCTTGGGATTTCTATTTATTGTAAGCGCTTGTTCATTCAAAGATTTTATACTATTCTCTAGAAAATCGATAGGACCTGCGAGGGACGCCAGCCATCCGTCAGCATATCTGGCAATGCGAGCAAATACATTTGGAACATAGCCACCAAGATAAATTGGAATTGACGGTTTCTGAACTGGTTTCGGTCCAATCTTTGAAGATGGAATGCTATAGAACTGACCATGAAATTCTACAATATCGTCTTCCCATGTTTTCTTTAACACTTGTACAAACTCATCCGCCCTCCTACCTCTATCTTTAAAAGGAACATTCGATGCTTGGTATTCATCCTTAGACCATCCGATACCAAGCCCGCATATAGATCTCCCTTCTGAAAGTCGATCTAGCGTAGCAAACCTTTTTGCCAATATTACAGGATTATGGAATAACATATCAATAACTGAAGTGCCTAACGCTATCTTTTCTGTCTTACCAGCCACAAAGGTAAGTGTTTGTAACGGATCAAATACTCTTTGATAAAAAGTTGGTAGACTCCCGTCTGCTGTTGCAGGATACGGTGTCTGCGGGTTAACCGGCCAGAGAAGTCTTTCTGAAACCCATAACGAATCAAAGCCTTCAGTCTCAGCACCCAGCGCCATTTTTACTATACTATCTTGTGTAGCCTCAGTGCCAAGGTGGGGTAATACAAGACCTACCTTCATAGAAATCGCTTCAGTTATACTTGTGATTCTATTTAACTATTGATTCTTCAGTCTTTGTTAGTAATTGGTTAGTAGTCAAGGCAAGAAATCCAATTCAGTCCCCATTCCTCTTCAAGGTAGGCGGATAATATTTTGTCTTCAACCCGGCTTCTTCGAGGCCGCCTAGCTGTGAGGATTATTGGGTACTCCGGACAATGTGGTATCCTTCATCTTCTGATTGAAGCCCATAAGAATGAGAACAAAATTTGTAATACACAGAAAGAAATCTAATTAGTGATTTTAGGTCAGGCTTAATTTCGGCATTCTTGACTTTCCATCCTTAAAGATGGTTTTAGGCATATACTTCATTGAGAAGGAAGCTGCGCTGAGCAGTACAGGTTCAAATCCTTTACCCAGATCAGACAAGCTATACTCTATCTTGACTGGATATTCAGAAACAATTCTTCTCCTAACTATTCCTAGGCGTTCCAGTTCACGTAACCGTTCTGTAAGAACTTTTGGGGATATGCCTTCTATATTTTCCATGAATCGATTAAACTGTGTATGACCTCTGAGTATCTCCCTTATTATCAAGACTGTCCATCTTTTTCCAATTATTCTAAAAGTTGTTTCAATTGGGCATGCCTTGAGTTCAGGCATATTATAGACTGTTTCTATAATGGAACTCATAGTATTTGTCATTTATTTTATCACTTCCTATTTGGTAACCAACTATAGATCTGGTTACGTGAGACTTATAAACTATACTTTTAATATCTAGTATGTAAATGAATCCATTGTTTGAAAGTGCGAAACAATTACAATACAATAAGTCGACCTCATTCTTAGTCGCGGTTCACACTTGGAGGGTGATAGGCATAGCTTTTCTATGGGGAGTGTCCCAAGGGATTTTGCCGCCAGCCTTCGGCATACCTGCAGGAGTTGGCGATGTTTTGATTGGGATGACAGCAATTCCCTTTGCGTACTTCCATAGAAAGGGCTTCGGTTGGTCCAAATACGCTCTTGTAGTTTGGAGCGTCTTAGGTATTGCAGATTTGGTTAATGCTGTCACTCTAGGTTTGATCACTGCTCCAGAATTTCCAGGTTCAGCTATGACGACATTTCCGTGGATTCTAGTACCTACCTTGGGAGTACCTCTTGCATTGATACTGCATGGGATCACCCTTTATCGCCTAAGGCATACAGGATTTCCGCCCTCGGCGGCCTGACTCAATCACCATCGACCTTCCATACCTTCATAGCCTCTACAACAGTTTCCAGATTACCATAATTTATCTCTGCTAGATCATACTTATGAGGTCCTGTCCATTTCCTTCTTTTTAATAATTGAATGTACAAACTACGATCCTCAAATCATTCCTTTTTTGATGATAATTGCATTGTCACTTTACTAACAATGTTACCGTTACCACCAGGCACAAAAATACCCTGTTTTGTCACTAGAAAGCTATCCGCTAGCATGTATTGTCTGGGTGTAATAAGTATTCAAATCTCATGACGATTCCAAAGATAGGGTAATACTTAAGACTATTGTGATTTTGCGTCTAATTCCTTATTTGATCAATTCTGAATCCATTTTATCAAGAAGGCCTGAAAGACTTTTAATACATATATGTAGCAGATATGTCATCGACAACATTGAGTGAATCATCATCAAAGGGAGCACATCCAAGTGAGATAGTATTGGCTAGGTGGACTGAAAGATTCGTTGCTTGGCTTATAGACTTTGTGATTGTTTCTATCGGTCTAGTAATCCTGTTCGCACTTTTGTCTATTCCCTTCTGGTTCTATTATGCAGCAGGAGATGCAGAAGAGCAGTTCAGGGGACCACAAGCTTACCATTATCTAATATCAAGCTTAGTGTTCTTTCTATACTGGACGTATTTTGAATCAAAAACAGGACAATCCCTTGGAAAAAAGGTAATGAATCTAAAGACAACTGGCCTAAATGGAACTGTTGCAGAAGGGAAAAAGGTGGCCCTAGCAGCTTTTGGAAAGGCTTTCCTCCTTCCTTTTGATGTTATTCTAGGATGGATATTTACAAATGAAAGACGGCAGAGAATATTCAATAGAGCAAGTAATACCATAGTGATTAAAATAAAAACAGAATCTAGGTCGACGGATGGGAATATTAGATATATCAAAGACTGATATTGGTTAACTGGATTCAAAATCTAATTTGGTAGCGTAATAGTGTGATGGGAGTATAGGCTTACCTGTTGGTCATTCTTATTACTAGTGATAATTTTCTTCATGGTCGCACGAATTCTCTGATCCGTGTAACAGCTTAAATACGCGAAAACGACTCCCTAACTATGTTAAAGATTTTAGATGCCAGCCCTGGCGTCGGTGCGCCGGTAACCGAACAAGAAATAGATCATGTGTTATTGCCTAGATAATCATCGTTAATAGCT
>JAATVR010000745.1 GCA_014523665.1 Nitrososphaerales archaeon TH526 | reverse complement strand
GTTAGTTTCTGTCTTTTTTAACCACTCAAATATTTCGTCTACTTCTGATTGTGGCATAACGTCTTGATCCACTCCAGGCGAGGAAAGAAATAGGCCACTCATCTCATCCTTCAATTGCTCATATTGTATTAGATCGCTTATTAGTTTGGGAGGGATATCTCCATTGTCTATCATTTCATCTGAATAAGCACTTAGCATCTGCATAACTAAAAACAAATTTGGAAGAAATATCCAAACATGAGAGGGAAGGGCATCCTAGCTAGCGGAGTTTACTAGAATGTACCTGTATCGCATACATCCAACAGTCCTTTTGATGGTAGACCACTGGCCTACTCCTCGACAGTGACCTCGTGGTTTGTTACCGTGACCGACTCGTTGGATATGAGAACAGTAACCCCTGGCGGTGGTATCTCATTCATGTTAGTATCAACTACTCTTTCCATGTTCATAGTGACCGTACCGTTATCGGGTAGTGCTTCCAGTGGGTTGATATCGATACTTTCTTCTGGTGCTACTCCTGCCGTAGCGTTGCCTATATCACGTTCAAGAACGTTTCCGAATGCTGCTTTTCCCAGTGATGCACCAACAATCACTGGGACTAGAATTGCGATTACTAATGCTGGCTTATTCATTACGATAGTCAGAGTGTGGATCTATATACTTCTTTTCATAGACTGAGTTCAATAACCTTAACAAGAAAGGCAAACCTGCGAAGTTGGGGTTAGTCCCCTTATTTTTACTTCTTTGTTCAAATCGTCGGGTATATTCTTCTAATTGTAAGACGTTGAAGTCTTTATTTTCAACTTGTAGAACTGTGTAATACTTTATATCCGATATAGTTGATTTCAACAATGAAATGACTAAACCCGTGTCAATTGAAACTTGTCATTCTTATAGTGTAAAGACAATCATTATCGCTATATCTGTCATGCTAGGTATCACGTCTATGGCTCATCCATTATTCGCTACTATAGGGAGCCAAGTTCAAGAAGGAGAGCGACCAGACGTTAATGCCTCAACTGTATATGAAACGCGTTCTATGCAACTAGGAGATAACATAAAGAATCTCGTAATATTTATCCCAAATGAAGCGCACGAATCAACTAACCAACCAAAGAATCAATATCCCCTTGCGAATCAGCCATACCTTCCTCAAAATGCTGGTGTAAATGTCGGAACTACTGTTACATGGTTCAATGGGGATGTGGATCATGATCATACTATAACGCTATCTGGTGGACCTACTAACGCCGGATTTGAGAGTGGAGATTTTGCATACAATACTGCATCTAGACCCATCACATTTAACGATACGGGTGCGTTCAACTATTTTGAGACTGATGTTAATAGTGATGATCCTAGTTTTGTCATGAATGGAACAATAAATGCAATTGACCAAGTGAACCCTTTGAGTAATGCCAATGCAACAGGTGCCAATCCAGATACTGTAGGAACATACATGGTTCCTGCCAAAGACCTAGATCAGTATGTCTCTAATTTAACATCGAAAGGGTTTACTATTGATAGTATCCATACATTTAAAGATCTCCGTGGAGGACAGAAGGGAACAGGGCCTGAACAGGCTTATGTTGTCTGGACCACTTCGGGTATGAATCTAGATCAAGTCATCTCTGCATTAAAAGAAATTACTCCGTCTCTACCTTATAGTTGAGGCCTATGAAAATGGTTCAGATATCATTAGATTTGCCGTAGTTTGAATTAGGAACGCTTCTATCAATATGTATATTTGGAGTCCTATTAACACGAATGGCAAAACGGTATGAGTTTGTTAAACCTAGGGTGAATGGCTACATTTCCGCTGTTATATTCTAGCATTTGCTTGCTAGAATATAACTACCATGTTTTTGTGTTCCTTTGAGGCGTGCTACTTATGAAATGGATTTGTATTTACTGTAACAGTGTAAAGGCATCCGATACTTCAATCTGATTAAAGGAGTAAGGAGTAAGGTAATAGAAGAACAACAGCAAAAACCGAATAAAAATAAATAAGATGAAGGTAAAGTTTTCTCTTTGACCCTATTCTCTAAAACTCATTCTTTTATCGCAACTCTAGGTTGGCAACTGAGCACTGGGTATCTGGATCTGTCATCTCCGGCAGGCAGGCGATTATAAACATTTTCTTATTATCTATGAGTTTTGCTGTGACAGCGGCTGCCTTTAACTGCTGTACTATGTCCCCACCACCTGCAGTCATGTTCCCACCACCACCTGCAGTCATGTTCCCACCACCACCTGCAGTCATGTTCCCACCACCACCTGCAGTCATGTTCCCTTGAGCTGATACCGCTGCAACGGTGCTACCTGTTATGACAACGCCCAAAGCCATGGCAACAACTATTCCTATTACAATATTGTTTTTCATCATGTGCTGATGGGTAACATCATATATAAACAAAAGTTGGGAAAATTGGCACCAACTTTACAGAGTTCATAAGGGAAATTGACAATGATAAAAACAGCAATCAGCAAGTAATAGTAGAATACCACGGCTGGCGTTTACTTTCAGACTAACTAACTATCGTCGATTTCCACGCGCTTGCATTGACAAGTGTGCACCAGCAAAACTAAGAGTACAATACTCATGCTTATCCGACAGATTCGAGTCAATGCCACGAGGGGATGAATCACTACCTCGACATTATCATAAGATATGAATATGGATTCCCCTCACTTCCTTGGCCTGTTAATTCGACTGTATCAAGAGTAAGACCTTTTGCCTCCAAAGCATCTACAACCTCCCATATTCCTGTATTATAAGTAAGGCCTCGTATGTAGTCTCCTGTGAATACTATTCTTGTAGGGCTCACTGTCGCACAAAGATTCGTATCTCCAGTCGCTTCATCCATTAGGGCCATCCCTAAGCGCTGCGCGAGAGCAGTTAAACTACATTGTTGTATCTTTGAAACCGTTTGGATTACGACTTGCGTCAGATTCTCACTTTGGGACTGTGTCAGATTTTCACTCTGCGCATATCCATACGGTGCTTCTACCAATAACAGAATGGTAACTGATGATACTATCATCACCACCAGGCTGTTGCGAACATGTCATTAGGACAATAGATCATCTAGATAAGGCTTCTAGTCAAAGGTCGATTCGAAGTACACTTAACCTCAAGGAGTACAGCTAGCACCAGCATCACTTGCGACCACTTCCCTCAATCAGGTCGGGGCTAATACGCAATTAACACGAATCATAAATGACGGTCCAGAGATTATACTTGTTTCATCTAGGTATAACGAAGAGTTTTGGCGCCGAGATAGTGGGAGAGGTCAATAACAATAGTGCAGAATCAGCCGAATACGTTGAAGCTCTTGCAACATTTAGAGACGGATTGGGAACTGTCATTGATACTGCATCGGGGTATGCAAATCCGCATCTTGTAACTCGGCGATAGTGGGCAACCTTACTTATCTCTTATAAAAAATCTAGAAAAACTCTTATTGTAGCAATCCTCGGTACTATATGATACTATTATGATGTATAAAAGTGGTAATCGGAGTAGAATAAACTACGTAATGTCGTCCCTTCTAACAATAGCTATGTCTGTTATTCTATCTCCTTGTACTAGTTCACCAGCTTTTGCTCAACCTTCAATTAGCGAGCCCAGCTTATCAGCTGAACTAGTTCTAGGCGGATTATCGTCTCCAACTAGTATGGTATTTCTAGATGCGAATAATATCCTTTTACTAGAAAAGGGAGGAAGCGTCAGACTCATTTCAAATGGCCAAATGCAATCAGCACCAGTACTGCAGTTAGCAGGTGTTGAAAGCAATAACGAACGTGGACTTTTAGGGATTGAGGTAATGAAAGTGAATAATAATAATAATAATAACAATAAAACAATAGGTAATACTACAGACAGTAAAGTCTTTCTTTATGTTACAGAGAGTGGAGCCCAAGTTGAGGGAATAGCAACTGAAGGAGATGTCCGGAACAGAGTTTATAGTTATACATGGGACGGTACATCTCTTACAAACCCTCAGTTACTTTTAGATCTTCCTTCAGGACCTGGAACTAACCATCAAGGGGGAAAGTTAAAGATTGGTCCGGATAACCAGCTTTACGTAGTAGTAGGGGAGATGCAAAGAGAAGGACAGCTTCAAAACTTCCAAAGTGGTCCGGCGCCTGACGATACAGGCGTTATATTTCGAATAAATCCTGCCGATGGATTTGCCAGTTCTGGTAATCCCTTATCAAATGATCCATCTGATCCTTTGAGTAAATATTATGCCTACGGTATTCGCAATAGTTTTGGAATTGATTTTGATCCTGTGACAGGGAAATTGTGGGATGCAGAAAATGGAGAAGATGTATATGATGAGATTAATTTAGTAGAAGCAGGGTTCAATAGTGGATGGAAGGCAGTAATGGGTCCAACAGCCACTAGTGGTGGCGTTTCTGCTGAATCCAATTTGGTCAATTTTGAAGGGTCTCACTATGCAGATCCTGTTTTCAGTTGGGCAGAGTCAAGAGGAGTCACTGATATAGAGTTTTTCAACTCAACTGCATTTGGGCCCAGCTATGAGAATGGAATTTTTGTAGGAGATGTAACCTCAGGCACACTTTTTTACTTTGAGCCAAATGCAGATAGAACTGGCATGAATTTACAAAGTGATCCCTTGTTAAGTGATTTAATTGCAAATAACGATGATGAAATACCTACTGTGACATTTGGTACAGGTTTTACAGGGATCACTGATATAGAGACTGGTCCTGATGGCAACCTGTATGTTCTCACATTTGACAGAGAAGCTGATGGGCTAGGAAGTCTCTACAGGTTATTACCTGCTAGTGGTGCTGAAGTTGATACTACTACTTCTACTGGTACAACTCCTTCTGCCGCTCCTCCTCCTACAATTGCCGCTCCATCTGCCACTGATGGTGAGGATGAAAGTGATGATACTGTAGAACAGAATTTACCAGAACAAGAAGACGAAGATGAAGATAACGATGAAAATCAAAACGGAAATAATAATGATGAGTGAAGATAAAAGATAGAAGAATATCCGGGGTTCCGTTGTTGATGGTACTGTACTATCTAAAAAATAATCCAGTAGTATCGTTAGGATATTATGCTGTATATGCTGTACCCGTTGTCAAGATCAAACTTAACGATCTTTTTGATACATTTCGGTTATCATTACTTTGCTTGAAAACTGCTGGTAAGTGAACAGAATGGCAATGAAAGCATATTCCCGTTGAGAGAATCAAAGAAAAAAAGAGTGGATTATTTTTGCTTACGACGTTTGATATGCTTTCTCCATATAGCCAAAGTATCACCGTTGCTAAGGTTTTGGTGCTATCGAACGTCAGTCTACTGTCAAGCTCATCATAGGCAATCTGAAATTTTGGAATGGATGATGATGATGGTACTCGGGATAGTGAATAAGAGTATTCCGAAAGTGAAAGTTGGTAAATCATTCTAAATGGATTGGTATCCTTAAAAGACCTTATAATGATTAAGTTGCGTTAGACAAAGGGGGGATTTGGGTAAGTACAACACTCAGGTAATTTATCAATGTCACCTAACGCAGACTCCACCCCGATTTCTACAACGATTTACCATGTCGTGCGTGCACTCCAACAAATAATGACTCCTTCAGTCCCACCAAAACAGCAATTACGTCAGTCGATTGTACTATAAACACTAAAAGGGACCACAGGTCAGATCGTACATCCATTCTAATTGTGGATCTCTATCTAGAGGAATGTATGAGGAAGCGTCGGATCGCTGCAAATCAGCTGATCAAGAATTGGGTACGCTTTTGGCTAACATGACTTCTGAAAGTTAATCTACTGCTACTTTTTCTTATTTCAGAAGATATGGGGCAAGTCTATAGCTTGTTAACATTAACATTGACTTGCAAAGATGTAATATTATGAAGGAATGATATCCATTGCAGATACTGCAAATCCAGAACCGTAAGAAAAGGAGGCGCCCTATCAACTGAATTAAATTGCGAGACTATTGGGTACATCCATAGGACAGGATTAGCTATGTGAAGAGCTGATGAATAAAGACAGAGCTATTACGGTAGCAATCATAATAGGACTATTTGGCGGCTT
>JAATVR010000744.1 GCA_014523665.1 Nitrososphaerales archaeon TH526 | reverse complement strand
TTGATCTAGTTCACTGGGTGACACCACCCTCTGCGAAGCTTCTTTTTTGAGCACGATTTTGACCAGATCAAGCTTCAGCTATCGTTTACTATACTGATTACTGATTGTAAGGAAACTAGCCGCCAAAGAATTCTCCTTATTTTGCAATTATGTTATATTTAATATCTTCACCAAAATTGGGCTCCGCACAATCTGGGTCTAAGCAAAGCAAGCTCGATTTATATGGACTGTGTGATTGCCCTTAGAAATTAACAACTACAACTTTACTAGAATAATGTAATTGTAATTCTGCTTCATTCATAATTTCTTTGTCACATACGGAGGAAGTCAAAAGAAATTGAAGATGGAGTTGTCCCTGAATTCAAAGACTCCATATCAGATAGTGATGAAATACATAGCATTTTGTATCATCTTATAAAGTCTCCAAATAGAGATTGATCCTAGTTCTTTACACCATTCCATATATTACATCTACCACGATAGAATGGATTATCGCACCTATTAGGAGCGCGTACCAGCTTACAACCAAATATAATTCCACACTGGGTACATTGATGATAACATGTCTGAATGTCATTGTCAATAGCATCCATTAAACCCAATCTTTGAAAACTAGTCATTTTTATGATAAGATAGATCAACAGACAGCTTATTTTAAGAACACGCAATAAAGTTAGCCAAAATTCATAAATAAAATTAATAAGTTCGATTTTCCAGTTAGCAAATAACATACGCTAATATATTCCAGCGTTACTCGACATATAATAGCAAGAAATGACTAAGGGAGACGATCTAATCATCATTGGACTTATCAGCATGATTCTATTCTTAGGACTAAAGATACAACCGGCGTTTAGTCAGTCGCTTATAGAAAATGTATCAAGCGGAAATAGCAGTACTCGTACAGGAGAATCATTAGCAGAAAAGGTTGTAGATCCAGAGTCACTAATGCTAGGTATACCTGATCAGGCCGGAGAGAATGACACGCTAGGTCGGATGGTTGGTGAATGCGGAATAATCAAGCCCAGTAGTGAGATGGAAGAAGGTGAGGAAATGGCTGAGTGTCAAGAGAGGATTCTTAATGAGACTGACTGAAACCGCCACAAACACAGAAGGAAATGAAGGATAACTATGGATATTTTGCACTTGCAACCCAGTTACGCCGTATAGCCAATAGGGTGCTGCCATTTGTGTAAATAGGGCTCGGAATATACATTTTGATTGAAGCGTTCCTAGTTCAAACGATCGCAAACTCAATAATAATCGAATATGTATTTAGCCTATTTCTGCAGTCCTAGCGATAGAAAGAAAGAAAAATCATGCTTTGTCAGTTTAAATCTTTTGTGGATGATTAATGGGTAGATATGAGCGGAGAGAAAAAAATGCTATGCCCACAGTGCCAGACTGAAGGAAAGAGGAGCAAGGTCATCTTATATCCAGGTCAAACTGTACCCAAGTTGAAGTTTACAGACGGATATTGGGATGAGAACGGAGACTTTGTTGAATTCAATGCTGAGATTAAACTGCCTTGGTATATCTGTAGTAATGGACATCTAACACCACGCAGTGAGGAGGATAGATAGCCCACGGATTACTTGCCTACAAGCATTTCCCTATTTCTCATTAATCAATCGCCGTGAATCCCAGATTTCTGGTCGTTGTAATAGAGAAGGAAATGAATTGCAAGATCTATCATTTCTTGTGATGAGAAATCGCTATGATCACAGCCGCATAATATCACCAGGCCTATTTGCGTGCTGGGGTTAAATCCTATTATGCCGGTATACCCGTCAATTGAACCAGTGTGTGAAAGAACCTCTTTCCCAAAATCTGTTGTCACAGTCCACCCTAAACCTATGTAGTCTTTAATCGATTTATAATTAGAAGATTGTCCAAACGAATGTCTTATTAGGTGGGTTTCCTGCATAGCATCATTAATTTTTGTTTATTAATCCCAGGTTTGCTGACAAATACTTTAGCAAGTCATTGGTTGTAGAATACATTGCGCCGGCCGACTGAATTGTTCCCGGTACAAACTCCAGGTTGACTTCTTTGCCTGCGATATGGCCTTTAGCATATCTGCTTTTAATATCTTCAGGAACTGATATTCCTGATGTGT
>JAATVR010000743.1 GCA_014523665.1 Nitrososphaerales archaeon TH526 | reverse complement strand
TTTCCTCCTTCTGAATTAGCCCATTCAAGAACAATTTTTTTATTCTTGATTGTTTGTTTAACATGGACTGGAAATGCTCCTGGGAAGTCGTGAAAATCCCAACTCACTTCTTTTCCTTCATCAAGAGGACTACTTGCACCGGCTGTTGCGAAATAGCCGCTGAGTTTTTTGGATCGTAATACGATTCTTTGCTACGTTTTACTAGTCATTTTTTGGATATTAATATTTAAATCGCTAGTGACATTTTAACAGGTTTGAGCGTAGGACTTTATCAATGAGACTGCTGAAGTTTTTAGAAGCCTATTTTATGGTATAACTTATTGCCTTGCCAAAACCCTAGACATAAGGAACATGTAAAGAACTTCGTAAAGAAATACCCTACAGCAAAGGGTAGGGTACCAGACACAATCATAAAAGCAGATCCAAAGTGCTGGTATATTTCAGATAATCCTAAAGATAACACGGTTCCATGCTGCCAGGTTTGTAGTATAAGTGAAGACATAATTCGAGCTAGTAGTCCTGACCGAAGAAAGGAACCCGATAGAACAACCGGATAGTGGATGAATGACTTGGGGGTATCGGTTTAACCCCAAATCATGTCTAGAACAGGATTTGTGAAGCCCCGTTGTTTGACTATTTGTTAAAAGCGAATATGATATTTATTCTGTTACCATCTGTACTGTCACGATATGGCAAAAGTAATCACAAATCACTAATATCGGTCCTTCGACTTTTCGCCTTAACTTAGAAGTCAGGAGTTCTCTCTCCTTTTTTGACTTCTTTTATCACCACATCAATATATTTTCTTAACTCCTTTTCATCCAATTCGACTTATCTTTCAGTGTGAATATCATAAATCTCTTGACTATCAATAATATCTGTTACTGTCTTTTGGATTTCCTTCTCCATTTCTGTATGCCCAATTAGGTCTAGCAAATTTGATTGCAGTGTATGCTTACGAATGGTTTTGCGCAGCTCATTATTTGTGGTAACAAGTGAGGCTGTGTTATAGTAAATCAGATGCACGGGAGCGATTGGATTTTGCTCACAGTTGTTTTCTTGCACTAGTTCAGAATTTATAGGTTGTTTGACATCCCAGTCATGATCAACCCTAATCTTGAAGCCCCACACAAGAAAGCAGTAGAAATGAATCATACGAAACTAAACTGCAAATGTGACTGGACACGGTGGTTAAGTGAGTTGTTAATATGCATGTTTGCAGGTAGTATACAATACCTTCAAACCACTGTCATTCCACAATAGTTCTTCTACACCCCCTCCGTTTCAAGGAGGCCACCTGACCTATGATAGAGTGTCTATGAGCTTTTCTATTTGGGAAGTAAATGGATGGTGTCTATATTTTATGACGGTCAGAAATTCTTTCTTCAAGAATTGGATGTCACAATAACAGGGAATGAAAGAAATGATTTCAACCCCAAGGTTCGTAGAAATACTACCCGGATCTTCAATTTCGTTTAGCCTTTGTGGTAACTGCGTCACCGATGTAACATCTCCGAGAAGTGGTTGGGCAATGGCATAAGTAGAAAGGTTTGACAATCCTTCCTTAACTGAGACAGCCTCTCTAGGAACGCAATAACCCTGAACCATGTTGTATACAAGAAACGCCTTGCTCCCGAGCTCAATAAAAAATCTGTATATCTCTTCTGCTACAATTCTCGTGCCATCGATATCAAGGTCGCTCATTTTCAATGTCAGGAGTAAAATGTCTGCAATTGCTAACGAGTTAATTGACCAGAATCTTATTCCTGGACTTGTATCGACTATAATATAGTCTGCGCCCAATTCAGACGTCAATATTTCTCTAAATTGTACAAATCTTCTAATTGCCTGTCTCTTTGTTTCCGCATCGGCAATTTCAAGTTTAAATATTTCTTTTTTTTGAGGGTTAGAGAATCCAACCCATAATTTGCCGGTAACCTCTACTTCATTGCCATCGTCACGCTTAATTGACTCAATCGTGTCGGATTGCCTTCGTTGATTATTAAGACTATCCGTAACATCTATCATCACGTCTCGAATGTCCGCGCTGGACGTA
Source organism: Nitrososphaerales archaeon TH526 (assembly GCA_014523665.1). GTDB lineage: Archaea > Thermoproteota > Nitrososphaeria > Nitrososphaerales > Nitrososphaeraceae > TH5896. Next base: position 599 of record JAATVR010000743.1, on the reverse strand, counting down.
AGGAAGTCATTTATCCATTTTCGAGGTTCTTTTGAAAAATATAGATGGAAGCTTGGGGCGTAAATGTCCAAATCAAGTAGACACACACTATATCCTCTCTTCGCTAAAAGAATGGCACTATTGCAGGCCAAAGTCGTCTTTCCTGTACCTCCCTTGTATGAATGAAAAGCAATGCATTTGCTCATCGCGAGCTGTACACATTCTATAAAGCGAGAGTAGTATAAGAGTATTCCATAAAATGAGGTTCTTATTGTGTCTTGAAAAACGAGAATAAGTCGTTTGTCTTAATTTGGCTGATACCTTAGAGCAAGATTCAACTCATCAGGGGAATTAGTTCCCTACCTTCTTTAAGCTTTATTTCCAAAGAGAATTGTATCGAGAAGTTATAGTTACTTTTTTGGTTTAAGTTCTTGCCTTAAAATTTCTAAATATTCCCTTACGTCATCTTCTGTAACAGAGGAAGAGATTCCAGTATCAGATTCCAATTTTTCCTTATTCGATTTAACGATTTTTAATATTCTTTTCTGCACATCTTGTTCCATTTGGGCTGTTCCGATTTCATCAAATAATTCTAATGCAGATCTTCGAATTGTTTTTCT
>JAATVR010000742.1 GCA_014523665.1 Nitrososphaerales archaeon TH526 | reverse complement strand
TAAAACTATACCTGCTGGCAGATTACTTAAGGATGTTGTACTACAGCCTTTCTGTAAGGTGAATTCAAATACAATGTTACTTGAAGCAGCTAAAAATATGATCATAAAGAAATGTAGGGTATTGGTATTCGGTAAGGCCAATGGTGTAGGAATTCGCGATGGAGATAGCGAGGATCAGGATACAAATCAAGACGGCAACGAGGAGCTTATCGGGATAATCACTGCATCAGATATGGTAAGGGCATTTGCTCAGCAAACAGATAGAAATCCATCTTTGAAGACAGTTATGAGTAAGAAGATTGCCTTCATAAGTGATAATGACCCTATCTACGATGCGATCAACATTATGTACACACGAAATATTGGAAGTATTATTGTTATTGAGGATGGACAAAATGACATCTCAAAGCCAGTCAAGAGAAGGTTATATGGTATATTCACGGAGAGAGATCTAATGACAAAAGTACTGTCAAACGATGTTTCAATTGATGAACCTGTAAGAGAATACTGCTCCACGGAGGTGGTAACGGCCCCAGTGGAAATAAGATCAATTGAAGCGGCCATGGTCATGCACTTGAGAAAGATAAAAAGACTTCCGTTGACGGCTGAAGCCACAATGACAAAAGAATCATCATCTTTAAACGAATCAATACAGACAGATGATAAATATAATCTAGTAGGAATGGTGACGGCTAGAGATCTGGTAGATGCTTTCAGCACAACAGCTAGTTAACTACCTAATGTAGCAGGTCTAATAGTTGTCTGCAGGACTTGGAATGAGTTTCTTGTTCAGACGCAGCTCAAATGACCAATAAAATTCAAATGCATAATTATGACCTGCACATTTGCTGTTCATTATTTGTAGTTCTTCTACTTGATCATTATAATGTGTATCCTTGAGGACATCTAATCTCTTCAATTACGTTCCTTTTTTCTATAAAATATTATCACAAATAATTGATTGGTTAGCAATGTACCATCGTTCTGTTCAATGTAATTGAATCATCATGAATTCTAGATTAAGAGTCACCATCTCCATCTTATTGTATTATTTACATGTCATCGACAAGTTTGATATTACTTATGAGAGAAACCTGTAGAAAATAACTAATACTATATCATAACATTTCTCTGTTGAGCCTAAAGGATTTTCCGTCTCATGGCCTCTGGAGTGAGACTCTGATATTCGTGACTCTTTGCCAATACTTTCATATAGATCTCGACATGCTGCTTCGCAACAGAATCCCACTTCAGATTACTCTTGAAACGTTCAACTGCTTTCTTGTAATGAGGATAGTCACTTTCCAACATTTTGAGAGCTTCAGAGAATTCTGATGGTTTTCTTTTTACTGCAATTCCTAACCCTTTTCTTGCAAATTCTTTAAAGAAGCCCAGATCACTGGCTACAAATGGAAGGCCATGAGCAAGGGCGTCAAACATAACCCCTGAACCTGACACCACGCTGTATGGCATTATCACTGTGTCCGATGCATAAAACAATAGAGATAATGCATCATCAGGTACGAAGCCGAGGTTTAATTCAAATAGTCCATGACTATTTTGATAGTGATGGTGATCCGCGCCATCGCTATTGTTATCTAAAGGCAAAGAATTTGGTACATCACTCCCCATACTGTAATAATTTCTTGAGTGGTTAATCAGAATAGTCCAGTTGTCTGGTATCTTCATTTCCTTTAATATGTCCCAACCCTTTGTATGGGTTGCAAAACCCAAGGCTAAAGCTATCCTTCTATCCAATGGCAAAGAGTAATTCGACCTTGCGACTTCCTTAGTCGGTTGATTCATTAAACTGGGTTCTGCCCCATGATAAATCACGTTGACTTTGTAACTTTTGGTTGACAGCATCTTGGCCATATACTCAGAAAAGGCTATACTTGCTGCGCTCCTTAGCATCTTTTCTCTATTTGCTCTGTTAAATAATTCATAGGTAACCATACGGTTCCCATATTTCAGTGCAAGGCTTGACAGTTCAATTGGTAGATCTACCAGACGAAATTTGGTAAAGTGATTTGATGGCACTAAATTTACCCACTGTTCGATAGGATAAGCAGAATGAAAAGTTGTGATAGTTGGAGTTTGGCATTTTTCATAGAATTGATCAATGTTAGTTTGC
>JAATVR010000741.1 GCA_014523665.1 Nitrososphaerales archaeon TH526 | reverse complement strand
ATCACCATCTCCACCATTAGGACTAGTTCCCATGCTTTGTGGTACTGGCTGAAGTTGCTGTGGTAGGCTGTTAACAACATTATCATCATTACTGTTACCGTTATCGTCATCATCATTATGCTTCGGTTTTGTTGCATCTGCTGGTAATGTGTGCAGTGCCATTAAACTACCTACCGATACTAATAATGCTGCCGCAATCATTATCGCTAGTATTGATCTTGTTGTATTCCTTCGATCCATTTCTAGTAGCCTCCGATGCGGATCCTGTTGTCTGTGGTTGGCGCAAGTGGTGGCACCAATTCAGACATCTTTTCGTAAATTTCCAATAATTTCATCCCTTTTTCTGTTGTTCTGTATGTATGCCTTCCACCTTCATATTCGATAAGTTCATTGTCCTGTAACATTGTAAGATATTCTCGGAGCTGAGCAAATGATAGAAATGCTTTGTACATTATTTTTGTCTTGGTAGCTCCTCCTCCATTTGCCGCGTCAAGGATGAGGCCAACAATTTCAGTTCTACTTCTGTATTTCATAATAGAATCAAACAGAACATGTAAACTAAATATTTATGTGAACCTTCTATTACTACTAATAATTGCATTAGTATGTATTTAATTAGAACATCTAAGCATCACATCAAGTATAACTATGTGATCTTAGAAGTACTCATTCTACTATAAGAAGGACATCAAGCCTTTTTTTGATAGTAATATCTGCTCCGCACTTCATGCATATTTGATCAACGAAGTCAATGCTATAAGTTTGAAAAAGAACAAGTAATTCAGTGGCAAATCATGTATATGGCAGTCAGTCAAGCTAAACGAAAACAAGGATCTTCCTAGAGCCCTGTTAATCTATAAAACTTAGACTGTATCAAGCAGTATAAATTCTAAATCTGTACAATCCTCTAATTCTTAACACATTAAACACTGGAAATACCGTCCCTACCCTAGCTCCAAGCAATGCTTACTATACTTGTCACGATAATGTTATCTCACATCTGTGTCTATTTATGGTCATCTGAAAAACAGAATATGCAATTACGAACCCTAGACAGAAAACGGGGTCAATTGGAAGTCATGCCTCGAATCGAAACCAAAGACTCGAACTATTATAAGATAGTGGAAATAGTTGATCAAAGACTAAATGATAAAAGATTACTACGTGAAACTCATAGTTGTTGTTCAGTGATATATGTGGTAATCTTCTATAAGAATGTGTATCTCCTAAATAAAGACAAAAATAGCACAAATGGATATATCTTATTGAATTTCAAATTACAGAGGTGTGGCCCCAGTCTTCGGTGCTACCCAAGAATCTTCCGTCCGCAGATTCCGGAATAGGATTCATGGCACAAGATTCAGCCAATCCAGTCCAAAATAGTACTACCGCGAATATTACCCAACTTGCGACTATACTTCCTACTATTGATCAGCCAATAACACCCGCGTCTTTTATTCCTATGAGTGAAGAAACTGACGACTCTGATGATAGCTCTAGTAGTAGCAATGACGATGACGATGATGATAGCGGTGATGACGATTTCATCTTTCGAAAGAGCATTCTGACATTTCTGTTTGATTTGAGCGTGATTTTGAGCGGTTTTTCGAACGCTACTTGACAATCAAAAAAAGCGACATTCGTATTGCCGTTAGCTAAGCGGCCGGAGTTGAGTGCAATTTCAACTAACTGACGATCATGAATTCTTTGTGCTATATTATCTGTAGCATGCCCACATGTAGAAAATTTCGCTTTGGTTACCCCATTCTATGAAAAGATATATACATGATATCTGAATGGATGCATAATGAATAATTCATACCCATCTGAACTTGGAACGTCGACTGAAACTGGCTATATTTCTGGTCTCACCTTTGGGCCAAAGAAAGTTAAGTATCAGGTGGTTGACAGGATGGCGATTTTTGAGGGTGACATTGTTCTTGGTACCGTTGAGGAGATACGCGCATTTTCCCGTAAAGTTGAAGAGGGTGCTGTAATAACAGGGCAGCGTTACCGATGGCCAAATGGAATAGTTCCGTTCGCAATTGACCCAAGTCTCCCCAACAAACTGCGAGTAACAAATGCTATACGCGATTGGCAATCAAATACTGATATTCGATTTATAGAGCGCACTAATGATAATGCATTACAATACCCTAACTATGTATTTTTTGAAGATCAAGGTGGTTGTAATGCAGATGTAGGAATGATAGGAGGAAAACAAACTATATCTGTGAGTGCGGGTTGCAATGAAGGTAGAGTACTTCATGAGATTGGACATGCTGTAGGATTATGGCATGAACATAGCAGAGAAGACAGAGATGAATATGTGGAGATCATAAAAGATAACATAGATCCTAACAAAGTCGACATCGAAGTCGCGTTTGGTCAGCATATAACCGACGGAGACGATGTCGGAATGTATGATTATTGTTCTATCATGCATTACGGTGTAGATGACTTCTGTAAAGAAGATCCGGAAGGTGACTGCGTAGGACCAACCATAAAAGTCCTTCGACCCGATCTACTTAGGCCAGGATTTCCTTGTAATGGTATGATAGGTCAAAGAAATGCCCTGAGCGATCAAGATATCGGCACAATTAGATTTATTTACGGCCCCAGGTTACTTGATGGTTTCCACGATTCTGTAGACCACGTTCTTGTAGATATACAGCTGACTGGAGATCTCTCTGGTGTCGGTCATGATCAGGTTCTATTTATCAATCAATCTAGAACCTTTCCGATTGCAAATGATGGTCGTGTGATGATTGCAGATTTTAGTACTGGCGTCACACCCGCACACATAAAATACTTGGAACTATGGGGAGACAGTCCTCTACTAAATGGGTGGCATGATCCTGAGGATATCCAGCTAGTAGGTGACTTTATGCATCTTGGTCATGATCAAGTTCTCTTTATCAACACAGTTAATGCAAATGATGGTCGTGTAATGATTGCAGATTTTAGTACTGGCGTCACACCCGCACACATAAAATACTTGGAACAATGGGGAGACAGTCCTCTACTAAATAGGTGGCATGATCCTGAGGATATCCAGCTAGTAGGTGACTTTATGCATCTTGGTCATGATCAAGTTCTCTTTATCAACACAGT
>JAATVR010000740.1 GCA_014523665.1 Nitrososphaerales archaeon TH526 | reverse complement strand
TTTGTCTTTTCTGTCTTTTACACGTTCTTTCTTTACAGTGCAGGTGAAAAATCCATTTGCAACCTCATTTATCAACCCATCCCCTCCAATAGCAACAATATTCTTAAAACCGTTTTTCAGGAATTCTCTAGTCAAAATAGTTCCATCTCCCGATTTCTTAGTAAATGCTACTTTTGGACTCTCTCCGAGAATATTTTTAATTTGGGCATATAAAGTATCCCAGTTTTTTCCAGTCGTTCCACTGCCCGAACTTGGATTGACCACCAAGACAGTATCTACATTGTTCTCGCCACCACTTTGATAAGAACCGTCAGCAGTTTTGTCGAGCATATCAGTATAGAATCATCCCCTGCTTTTAGGATTGCTAACTGGCGGAATGTCAGGACTTGCTATCTAATTCTGTTCTAATTTCTTCTATCGTCTTTCTTTCCAAGTCTCAGCTCTGGTTATCGCAAGCGTAATACTACTGTCTAATAAATTGAACAGAATATCTAAAAGGTTCAAAAGATACCTACAAAATCTAGAAGTTTGGGGTCTTGAAAAATTAGATGTAGTTGATGCTGATACAAGAAATGGGCAAATAAACGGCATTATATGACTATGCTGATCGTTTTTCTTGCGCTGCTTCTAACTTTCGCCATGACAGTAGGAGTAGTAGTAATGTCATCGATATAGTTTGATAATATTGTGGAAGCACAGCTGCGAGTATCATCTGCTTATTCAAATGGTACAGGAAGCATATCATCAGATGGAGCCGTGTGAGTTACATAGACTAGGTATTTATTCTAGATTAAACAATCAGAAGCATTCTATTTGTAACAGAGCATAGCAGCCGAAAACAGAGTGTATCAAGATATAACAATGTTTTTGAATAAGATCTCCGAAGTTATTTTAGTAATTTATTTCGTCTATGTCAAATATCGTATCGCTAAATAGGCATCGGAAAAAAGCAGGTATCAGGAATCAATTTATACAATCAAGGTAAGACACGGCGTCAAATAGCAGAAGTTGTGCATATGGGATTCAAAGATATAGCTGACATAATCAATGAATATACTGGCGAAGATATGACAGTCAATAAACCTGAGAAATCGAAAGATGCTCGTGCTCTTGAGCTATTTCTACAAGGCAAACAATTAGTTGAAGTTGCGATAGAATTAGATATGCCTGCAGATAAGGTGGAAGAGCTACATGTTCAGTACTGGAGACTTTCAAAATTAGGTAACCTGGAAATACTATATCTCATGTAGTATTAACTCCTTTTTTTAATCCCATTTCCATTCCTATAGCATAACCTACAACGCACAGGGAGCGTGGTACTTGAAAGCCTACAAAAGACGTGTCGCTAAATAGCCCCTCAAATACCAAAATACTTAAACCTTGATCAAAGATCCAATGACATCAGCGACCGCATCGGCGATATCAATTCCGTAACATTTGCGGGCTTCTTCAGATTGTTCAATCTGTAATCCTTTGTGCTTAGGCGGTTTACAATGTTCTCTGGGTTATTGCCATTAAAGCCTTCAGGACATCCGCCATCTTTGACTTCAATAGAGTCCGGGACGACCTTCGTAATGGTCTTCTTAATTTCACAAATCAAATCAGATGGCATTGTTCCCCCAATGCAAGTGGATTTTTCGCCCCATCCATAGAAGGCAACTGAATATTCAAAGTCACGCCGCATTATCGTTTTAAGCATCGGGAATGATTCTTCGCTAATTTCCGTCGAAGTAATGTGCCAATGGGCAAAGGCACCACCTCCTTTTTGAGAGCCTTTACAAACCCATTGTGAATCATACTCAGATGAAAGCTTTTGGCCAACATGTTCTGCTTGTTCATTAGTATATTTTTTGATATTGCCGCCATGTGGAGCGATGACAATTAGCCCGTGATTGTGACCGTTATCAGCAAATTTTTCAATAAACTCACTGGATTCCTCTGCCTCTGCATCAGTAAGACCTACGGCCGTGACCTGAGCATTAACTTTGCCAGGAAAATGATCAGCGCTTGAAAGATCAGCGCTTGAAAGTTCCAAACGAGCCAGTAAATCATCAGAATTTTTGTCCACAAATACAACATCTAGCTCCTCATCATAGACATCAATTGATAGCGCGGGATCTTCTAGCCACCATTCACCCGTGCATAATTATTATTGTCTCTATGGTAGAGTTATCAAACTATAAAACCATATTATCCGATTAATATTAATCAAATTGTCTTCTGAAACGATAAAGATCTAGTCCACACAGATTCCTGGGACCGCTACTTTCTTAAATAAGTGTGGAGACATAACAGTATTAGACAAAACTTTGGCCATGTTTGATTTAAACTCTGGCCTATCAAATGCCTGTTTAAAATGTGCTGCAGATTCCCAAACGATATAATTAACGAATGTGGTACTGCCAGCAATTCCCCGATGCAGTTGGGCGGAAATGAATCCGGGTTGTTGTTTGAAAGTTTCTATAGTCTTAGCGAATACTTGTAGAAACTCATCAACTTCTTGTGGATTTACATTGAACTTGTTCATCACGATGATTGGTCCAACATCTTCATCCAGCTGTTTTTCAAGAGTTATTCTTTCATCTGTTTCTACAATTTTCACCATGGCCAAGTTTATGGCTTTTAGTATTTCAATTTTTATTAAGCGACTATCAATAGGTACCAAATAACAGGATAATATCGTGAAGCACGGATATAGATTGTTGCTCTTCATTTTAGATAATTTTAGACAATTCTGACTGACACCATTGACAATCCCACTAGGGAAATCATTCTGAC
>JAATVR010000739.1 GCA_014523665.1 Nitrososphaerales archaeon TH526 | reverse complement strand
TTGTCATTATGAAGGCCATTATTTTCGACATGGATGGGGTTTTGGTAGACACTATGCCATCACATTTTCAAGCCATGAAGACAGCGCTTGCAGAGATTGCAGAAATTGATTTGGATGAGAGAACATTCTACTTGCTTGAAGGAATGCCGATACTAGAAATGGCTCGAAAATTACTTGATCTTGAAGGGCACAAGATCGAAGCGAGAAAGACGAGTCTGGTTACTCTTGCGGAAAGGATAGGTATGAGAAAGAAGCAAATCTTTATGCAGATGAAGCAAATTCCAAGACCGTTTGATGGCGTTAGAGAATTGATGCTTGAAAGTCTAAGGGGCTGCTTGAAAGCTGTTGTTACTGGTTCATCAAAACAAGAGTTAGATACTATTCTAGAGAACAGCTTTGGAATGAATGTGTTTAAAGTAACAGTAAATGGCGATGAATTTGAAGGAAAAGGCAAACCTGATCCTGCATCATACCTAGCTGCTCTAAGCAGGCTTGGGGTCTCGCCTACCAACGCATTGATTGTAGAGAATGCTCCATTTGGGGTGCAAGCAGCTAGGCGAGCTGGTTTAAGGTGCATTGTAGTACTCAACTCTTCACCACTATCTGCTTCCGATTTCAGAGAATTAATCAAAGACGGGAATAATATATTTAGAGATATGAATGCAGCGAGTGGATTTCTATTAAGTTGGTGTGCTGCGAAATCATAATACGCAATAGTATCGCAGATGATTGTTCATGCACTTGATATAGAATTGCATACAATTCACGATTCTGGCTAAACAATTGGGCCTGTAGGCCAAACAATAGCTCAGTGACTGACTCAGTGAAATAATTGAATTTCAATTCGACTATGACGTACAAGTTCCACCTACAGATCAATCAGTTGCATCTGCGTTCTTCAATTTGGAACTAACCACCAAAGTGAACCCCTTCACTTTCATACCTCGTTTACGGATATATTACCAAGATGCCAAATACTCAGTTCTTCAAAATCGGTATTAAGTAAAGATAATGCAGACTAAGTAAATGAATACTAAGGCAACTTTGCCAAGAGTTTATCCAAGAATAATCAATCATGTCGCAATCAGCGTTCCTGATCTGAAAGAGGCTGTAAATTGGTATACTGAGGTGTGTGGGTTCACAGTAGTGAAGCAGGCAACTGAATTTGTTGCTGACGACTCGCTTAAGGGCAAGACAGTCAAAGACATTCATGGTCCGAGATTAAAGAAGATGAGAATGGCATGGTTGAGTTCCGCAAATCAAGTAGGCTTTGAAATCATAGAGTACGTAGAACCAAAGGCAGAAAGGCGCCCAGATAATTTTGATTACTGGAAATCAGGGATTATCCACATTTGCACAACTGACCTTAATATTGAAGAGTTATGTAAGAGAATAACTGAGACCGGGGAAAACAACGCACCGAAATTTGGGAGATTGTTCCTAATAAGGGATATATGATTGTTTTCTGCCAAGACCCATTTGGCAACATCATCGAAATTTTCGATCATAGTTATGAACAAATAATAACATCTCTAGAACAGCGTAGGAAAGGAGGAGGGTAGATCGTGAGAATCTTGTATCTGTGCACTGACTGGAGTCTTTAATTATCCTAATTCTAGTGGATAAAGGACATACAACAATTACGGATTTGAACATTCAGTAAAAATCTACAAAGTCAACGCCCTACTATACATGTTTGAGAATATGACATCACATTCGCAGATTATTTGTACCGAACGAAACTTATTTGCGAACTTTATGTAAAACTATTACTTATTCTTCAAATAAGAGCTATTTGATGATTCAGATCATAGAATGATCGCAATGACTCATGATCTTGAGTCAAATTATGATTCTGTTACTCGACCTCAGTCGATGGAGTCCGTGTGTTTCCATCAATGCACGCGGTGAGTAATTGTCTTTCGCTGTGACCCCAATCGAATACGAATAGGGAATCAGTGCAGGAATCCCTTTTATCACGGCAAATGCAATATGTGTTTAGGAATTCTAACAGGCAACAGGTGAGAAGTTATAAACTAATACCGAGGTAGAAATCATGAAATTGGCGTAAATTGATATACCTATATCAAATTGATAGGGACCTCCGGCCTACCAATTTGACCACATTATCACATTTATGAAATCTCATTGAATTAGGGTTAACTTATGGCTATCCAAGCCAGTCCACTTTTTTTGATCGTTTGCAGCTAAATTGAGACGGTGGTGCTGCCTGGGCCTTTTTAAAATAACTAGCAGCAAAATTTGGAGTCACGAGACTTAACGTGTTTATACCTGCTGCCGAGATGACTTGTTGAACCCTTACTTCGCGTATTCTTGATGTTGTATTTCGGTCACAATCTGCTTGACTTAAACTATTGTCCCAATTCGAGAGCGCGAGGACTCGGACTACTATTTAGAAAGGAATATCAAATCCTTCGACGATTGTAAAATAAAAGGATGAGCTAAAAGTGCAGGTTATCACTGTATTTGTTATAGATGTGGGGATCCTTTTCTTGTTTTTAACCAGCCAGATCCTTGTTATGGGTTCTAGTATAGAAATTAGCGCTAGCAGCGACAAGAATCCATCGACTGGACCTAACGGATCCTTAGTCACAGACCTAGAGGAAGGTGCTAGTACCGTAATAAATGGAACATTGGGAAGTGAAATGGGTGGAATCCAATTTTTGTATAACAATAAATCGAATACTACTCTAGATTTAATGCGTGCCATAGTAGAACAATCTCAGAAATCTGGGATATTGGATAAGATGGCTCAGTGCGGGGCTACTATGCACAAGATGACAGAGGAACAATATGAATGTGTTAATGATCTAGCAGCATTTTCTAAGTAGCATTCCACAATTTTTGGTCCAAGCCACAATTGCGACTGAACGTCGAGCAGGCTGATTGTGACTGGACGCAAAGTCCGAATAAGGGGCTCACGTAAATATGGATATTCCGATAACCGCAGATTGTTGCTAATAGTTGCTGACATTTGGATTTTCTTGATAAGGCGCCCAATGCGCGCCGAGTAGGAAATGGGTAAAAAAGAAGTTAAAGTTCTGTCTTTTTTCTCAATTGAAATCTTTGATAAAATACTTCGTGTGAGGCTTATCTCAATTGTCTTCTCGATCTTGATACATCGATACGCATAATGGTAAACTACTTAACTTTCCCTCGCTGTCATCCTGTCTTTGTCTTTTAAAAAATTGAAAAAGGTAAGAAGGAAGAAAAGATATTTTTTGTTAGGTCGTTGGAGGAACTATCTCCCGTACACTAAGATTCTTTATGTCTATGCTATTGCCGTTATCCCACCTGAAGGTCGCAGTTGGTCCACCCCATGTAATGATCTGATCGCTGGCTCCCTTACATTCACCGTCTGCACTCCCCCATCCGCCTTGATCAATGTAGTCATAAACCTTTTGCCACTGATTATTGTTGTTTGGATCAACGTAGGTTTCCATCTTTACTACTGTTTTCCCGTTAAGTTGCATATTGTACATGACTACCTTGAAGCCTACAAATTTTCCATCTCCATCAGCAGGCGAGTTTTTCCATGGCTGGAATACATAGCTTACATGCCATTGTTCCTTAGCCCATCGAACTTGTCCACCTGTATAAGCTAGAGAACCCTTGTAAGCGCTCCCTTCACAGCCATCCGGCCAGCCATCGCTTGTATGTCTCCCCCCTCTTGCATACCAAGTCCACTCATCGTCTCCACCTGAATTGTATTTGACCTGTCCTGTCATTTCTATATTTTTCCAATCGTTTGGAGATTGCATGTATCCTCTAGTAGCCAAAACGGAATGATCTTTGACGACTTGATCCGGATGGTATCCAGAGGAGGTATATACTCCGTATCTGACCTGTCCGCTGGATATTCTCCATGAACCATCTGCATTCTTTGACATAGATGGAGGTTTTGACCTTGGGTCATTATTCGGATCCTGCATATTCATGTACCATTCTTCACCCCCAGCTTTAGTAGGATAGATCTTTTTTATTCCAAATTTATCATTTGTACCAGAGTCAGTGTTAGACACCGTAATGCTTACAGTTGCCTTATTTATGCTAGTTGCTCCTTTGCTGTCTCGAGCTACATATGTGAAGCTGTCTGATCCGTTGTATCCGGTTGTCGGAGTGTACCTTTCTGTATTTTGAGTTGTTGTTGAACTTAGGGTTCCATGAGCTGGCTGATTGACAATGCTGAAAGTTATGGGATCATTGTCTGAATCGCTCCCTGACAAGGTAATGTCTACTGGCGTATTACTTCCAGTAGTTATACTCTTTGTGTCGGCAATAGGTGGTTGATTGGGGCTTGAAGTTAGCGATATTGCAAAGGCATCAAGCCTACCGTCAGCATTAGGTACTACCGTAGGATCACTATTATCTCTCAAACTTCCGCCAAGCGAGGTCCATGTTGAAGACCACGTAGAGATGCCTGGTGAAGTTTGTGTCTTGTAATATAGCTGGTTATTCGTTCCAATGATAAAGACCTGCAGCCTCCCGTCATTATTCCTTGCTACAGCTGGACTTGTATCTGCCTTAATAGTCCCGCCAAGCGATGTCCATGAACTAGTCCAGCTACTGCTGCCTGCTGCAGTCTGCGATCTATCGTATATTTGGTTATTCGTTCCAACAACAAAGACCTGCAGCCTGCCATCACTGTTAGCAATGACTACAGGATCAGTGTTAGCTCTTATGGTGCCCCCTAACGATGTCCATGTTGAAGACCATGTAGAGCTGCCTGCTGTTGTCTGTGTCTTGTAGTATAACGCGTTATCCATGCTTATCATAAATACTTGCAATTCACCATCATTGTTCATTGCTACAGCTGGACTCGTATCTGCTCTTATTGCACCTCCCAGCGATGTCCATGAACTAGTCCAGCTACTGCTGTCTGCTGCAGTCTGCGATCTATAGTATAATTGGTTATTCGTTCCAACAACAAAGACCTGCAGCCTGCCATCACTGTTAGCAATGACTACAGGATCAGTGTTAGCTCTTACAGGACCACCAAGAGATGTCCATGATGAGGACCAAGTACTGCTACCTGCTGTTGTCTGTGTCTTGTAGTATAACGCGTTATCCGCGCCTATCATAAATACTTGCAATCCACCATCATTGTTCATTGCTATAGCTGGACTCGTGTCTGCCCTAATAGTCCCGCCAAGCGATGTCCATGAACTAGTCCAGCTACTGCTACCTGCTGCAGTCTGTGTCTTGTAGTATAACGCGTTATCCGTGCCTATCATAAATACTTGCAATCCACCATCATTGTTCATTGCTAAAGCCACGTCTGAATTCGATCTTATTTCACCATTCAAAGACGAATAAGTAGACCAGGTACCACTGTCTGCACTAGTCTGCCATTTATGGAAGAGAGTGCCTATCATATTACTTCCACCTCCTCCACCACCTCCGCTAGCGCCACCTAGTACCGAGATTTCAGTGATGCTAGCCCATTCATTTTCTGTGTTTCCATTTACCGTAATTCTTACATATCTTCCTTCAGTGCCTGTTGGTAAAGTGTATTTCTGAGGCGATGAATCTAAGCTGCTAGTATCTGAGAGTTTATTACTAAATGTAGTACCATCATCTGATATCGAAATTACGAAGTTATTCTGCCTTAAATTACCGCGGTACCAAGCAATGTCTACACTGCAAATACTCTTCTTCGCACCAAGGTCAAGTTGTATCCAAGAATCGACGCCAAGGTTGGACCACCTAGTATTGAGATTATTATCCAGTACGTTGGACGGGACGTTGCCATCGTTGCCTGATGCCGTTACAGTGGAGATTGGCAGCTTATCGCACGTTGCAAGCGCGGAGACTTGATCTGTAGGCCTCTGAACTCTTGTTTGTAGCTCTGACATGGCCAGCTGCTCCACTGATTCTTCATCAGTAACGGGATTCACATTATTTGTTGTTGGAATAGCAATCGGGATGTTGTATCCCTCATCGTTCCAAGATTTAAGTGATGCCCCCACACTAGGGGTCGGGCTTATTGAAATAGGTACAAAAAGCATCAATACAATTGAAACAGTGGGGAACAATTTCCGGCAGGAAAATTCCCTGTGCCTGAATAGATGAAAATGCATACGAATATCAAAATGATACACTAATATTTACGGATAATTTATAATTTTGTACTTGTTTAAGCCTAGAAGTTTTGTATACTGCAATTCTCAGCTTGTGAAGGTTATCTTCATTTTAATAGGAGTGTCTTACAGAAGATCGATCCACTAATCGTGTGGATACGATGATGCTAATCTGTTTTCGAGTGCAGATAATTGAAATGGTACCTAAAGCAGATCACAGAAGATTTCTACTGCCTACTCATCAGATTAATAACCCATATACGAATGAGATCTTACGACGATTGTCATTTTTAAATAATCATTAACAAATGAGTGAGGCCTTTTTATTAGCTACGATAGTAGCATTGTTCTCTGTAATTTGATTCTTTCTAAAAGCAATTTAACGTCATTCGAATCCAAATTAAATGGCTTGAATTTTACTAATAATAATTCAAGAAAAATGACAACTTTTATCATCACGTTTTTTGCCATATCCTTAACTTTGCAGGCGCCTAAACCATATAATTCACTTGCTTACATAAGTGATCGGGTTCCCAGTACTCCTGCGTTAGAACAGAAACACTATTCATCAAATGACCAAATTAACAAATATTCAGATGGGACACTAGAAAACTCGCAGGGTTCGTCCACATCCGCGGAAGGGATTAAAACTGTTACTATAGTAGACTATGCAGATCCTCTCTCCCCTACTAGCGAGAAAGGGACTTTCTCCATATCAGCTGCTGATCCATGCGGAGATGGTTCGAATCAGTTCGCGACTGAGAGTGGAGGAGTAAGATGGCAAACCTTTCCGGTGGCTTATGCAATTGATACCACGAATAGCGGCGTGGACCCCACCGCAGCAAGAAATTCTGTCATACAGACCTTCGAAGAGTTTGACAAATACATCCCGGGAGATGCCTTTACTCTAGTCAATGACTTTAACGAAGTAAAGATCAAATTTAGATGGCAGTTCATTGATGGACAATTCGGACAAGCGGGGTTTGCTTCTTTTTCGTTTACTACTCCAGGTCTTGCCCTTACTTCAGCCACAATAACCCTGGACAGTGGTGAGAACTGGTTTGTTTCACCCGTTCATCAATGCAACTCCTTGGGAAGTTCATTAGACATTCAGAATGTAGCCGCGCACGAATTAGGACACGCTGTTGGGTTAGTGCATGTGAACGATAACTTACTTATCATCTATCCCACTTCATTTGCGGGGGAGACTCTCAAAAGAAGTCTAGGAAATGGCGACCAAGCTGGGATAAACTCCTAGTAGTACATGGACATCACTCAGTGGAAGCATAAGAGCAAACACCGATCCTGTAGTTGTCGCAAGTGCTGATGGTCATCTGTCAGTATTTACTGTTGGAACTAACAATCAACTGTACTATAAGACGCAAACTTCACCAGGCAGCTCTCTCCTAACGAGAGATCATGCACTTTTGCAACCTGAAACGGTATGCCAGTATGCTAATCGGAGATCCCAAGGCACATCTCTATGAAAGATTGGTATGCCCTTACTATTAATAGTCACAATCTTCGTTGCAGAAGCAACAAGCATCTTCATTTTGAAAAGGACTCTACGCTTTCACAGATTATCATATGTACAAAATTAGACGTAGATTTCTTATAGATAAGTAAGGTGCCAGTTCTTCATAACCAAAATAAATAATTCGTTATGACTGCATTATGATGGAAAGAAGATATGCCAGGAGGGTAGAACATCTTGGCGTCTTACTATTAGTAGTAATACTAACTGGATTATTTATAACTGCACATATTCCAACTTACGGTGTATTTGCATTTGAAATAGAAAGCTATCAAGCACCAGTTCAAGGGGATGACTGCGGCAACGGTCCTTTGCCCATTAGTGTGGGCTGTAACAACATAGGCCTGGAAGTACAGGGAGATCTGAACGGAATTGCTTTATCGGCTGAACAAGGATTTCCCAGCCCAGACGCGCAGCCTGAAGCTTCACCGCCGATGCCCGAAACCGAACCGCCGCCCGGACCAATTCTTGAACCTGAACCAATGCCAGAGCCTGAACCAATGCCAGAGCCTCAGCCTGAACCTGAACCAATGCCAGAGCCTGAACCAATGCCAGAGCCTCAGCCTGAACCTGAACCAATGCCAGAGCCTGAACCAATGCCAGAGCCTCAGCCTGAACC
>JAATVR010000091.1 GCA_014523665.1 Nitrososphaerales archaeon TH526 | reverse complement strand
TGCCTAATACTGTTATGTCTCCACACTTATTTAAGAAAGTAGCGGTCCCAGGAATCTGTGTGGACACGATCTTTATCATTTCAGAAGACAATTTGATTGATATTAATCGGATAATACGGTTTTATAGTTTGATAACTCTAGCATAGACAATAATAATTATGCACGGTGAATGGTGGCTAGAAAATCCCGCGCTATCGATAATCCTGTTTTGCATCGCATTTTATCTACTCTATAAAGCGCTCCGTACGAAAAAACAATACAGATATCATCAACATAGTGACCATAACGATGTTCAAAGAGTAGTTCTTGAACGTAAAGTAGTAGACACAAGTACTGGTTGGTATTGTTTACAGGCTTTGTTGCGCTATCTGCAATAGGCGTCCATTTCCTAGCTGAATATACATTCCATCTATATGATACAACACGAGTTGACAAATTTACTCATGGATTGTCGAGAATGGCCATCACCGCATTGATATTGAATTTTTATCTGACGCGAAGCAGAAAGCTGTACTATTTTGTCGCAATAGGCGCTTCATGGATAGCATTTGTTCTATGGGAAGCCTATGAACTAGCAGCAGTAGCGACCGGTTTTGGGCGTGGATATATTCAGACTGAACCGATGGATCTTGCAATAGATCTGTGGGTGGATTCGCTTGGTGCATTAGCAGTTTGTTTTCTATATGATGAGTTCAGCCATGCCTGACGAGAACTCGTCTAGATGGATGAGGATATGATACGTCGACAATCTAAATATTTCCAGCTAACATCAAGCTGATTTCACACCTAAACCGTGTGAAAAGAATAGAAGAGTTCTGAATATGATATTTTATTTGCTTGTTCCACTAACTTCTAAACCCAGATCACTGATTATTTCTTTCATTGTTTTCTTCTCCACTTGTAAAGTCACTGACTTGTTCTGAACTGATTCTGGTACTTTAACTTCTGGGATGAACATTTCTAATAAGTCAGCGACTTCGGACAAGGGCTTCTCAGCCATATTTATAGTAAAAATTGCAGCATCGATGTTTTGCTTTACTTTGTCAATGAACTCGTATATCTCAGATACTTCTCTGGAGCTGTCGGGTGTTGTCTTATAAATCTCTCCGATATAGCTGCAATCGGTTTCTTTCTGGTCTGGCCCCAACTGTATACAAATACAACCCGGGGGACCACAGCCAACCCCATGAGTGCCCGATTCACATATAAATCTCTGGTTACTCATCATAATAAACCAAAAAAATTTAGCCGAATTTAATGCTGCGTACTTTCGTGTTCTTTTAATTCTTGGCGTGAATTGAATTCTTGACCACAGTCCGCTCATGAGAAAGTTGCATCTACATCGGTACTTGTCTCGTCATTTTTGTCTCCATGATCTAATCTATCGCTCATGCTGTGTATAAATGAACAAGTTATTCAATGATATGCTATACCCATGTACTTATGAAATCTAGACAAAATAAAAAATGGTAAAAGATTAAGTTAGTGTCCACAACCACAACCACTGTGTTGATGGTGTTCTTTATTTGCAGAACATGATGGACACAAAGTTGCCGTTGTATTTTCAGCTACAAAAGTTGTTCCACATGAGCTACATGTTGTTTTTTGAATTTCTTGCATGTCTTAAGCCGTTTCCATTACAGTTATTAAAATCTTCGTAAATTATAGATCGGCTTCATGGGCTGGTGTAGACAGAATTGGACAGATAGTAGTCATGCATAATTCTCCGAGCAATCATCAGGACTAGTATTACTTTAATCTTCCATTTGATGTAAATCGTTACTTATTTAACGAAAACAATCACGAATAATTATATCATGAGACTGTTAAATGGAGAAATAAGTTATCTGAAGCATCGGTCAGCGTAAAAATAGAATATTTGAAGATTGGTAAGAATCTTTTGTATTCATAATTTTTAAGGCAAGACTATTTTCTGTAACAATAAATTCTATCCCCATATGAAATGCATCTTCGATAACATTTCTATAAATTTCCTTGACTAGAAATGAATATTTGTAACCCATATCATGCTTGATAAGGAGATTGTACTCAAACATATTTTGATCCCATCTATTAGGCGTCTCTGTAATCTGTAGCCATTTTATTATGACGTCCAAAAAAGACGAAATGGTAAATTCACCGCGCAGCATAAGACAAATATCCTTGAAGTCTCTTGCTACATCTAAAGCCAATCCAGATATTTGGAGTTCTGTGAGCTGATCAATAACTTTGGTAATGCAAGATTTTGGTAAGTAATACATCTTCGCTGCAGGAGCATTCGTGTGCCAATCCAAATGATCCTTAATTATCTGATTAATTCTAGTGTTTAGACCGACTTGCCTGTATTTGGATTCCTCGTACAATTGGGTCATATTCTCGGGATTAATAGTAATTGTAACCGAGTCACCAAAAAGCTGTGTTTCGTCATCTAAGAAAGTATCGGTATCGGAAGTGTTTTCATAACCATCATCAAAGTTAGAACTATAATCAAAGTGACGATATTTTCTATGAAAATTTGAACAGCTTGGCATACTTAATCACTATTTGGACATCATAGCTAATAAACCTTATAAGCCACACCAATAGTGGGATGTTTTATCATTTGATACCAAAAACATTATTCTTTACCTACGTTGGTAATGGCAGGAAACATGTCTTTTTAATTAATATGACTAAATAAATCATTGCAATCGTTTTTGAGATTAATAGCCAGGCGATGATTAAATCTGAGAATCAAACAATCTTCCAGCATCAGACTCGCTCATTAACGAGATAAATCCACCAGCCAAATTTTTTCAGTAGACAATACAGGAAAGATTTCCAGATTATTCTCTCATTTTTGAATGAACAGCATTGGATGACTCGTTGACTGTTGGTTGAAGATCAATAAGGTAGTCAATCTTGAACGATTTGAACTTTCAAGATGCTACGGGAGTACAACACCAATTTAATTGTGAAGCCCGCAGTAGATTACCAAATTGTGAGAGCGTTATCGATAGGAATAATAACAAATAACGAAAATATGCACATATAATGTCGCATTATACGAGAGTGTTCGAACAACGAGTGATTCTTCGGGCTTAATATTTAGTGGGGATAGCGGTGCAGTTGTTTAGCTGTTATCTAGTAAGAAAATAGTGTAAAAATAATGATGGGAGCTCGCATAGCCGGAGCCTCTGACCGCTCCGTGTAAACAAGCTGAGTTAATGCCGTCACAATTATCTTATATTACTAGATATCTATTTTACGTAATAGGGTACAAATGAATTTAGAAATTGCCAATATCTTTAGAGAGATCGCGTATATCCTAGAGATGGGAGTAACCGAGAAAGACGGGGAAGATCAGAAATCAAAGCTCGGTCTGATATTCAAAATCAGATCTTATAAAAAGGCTGCCGATGTGATTGAGAATCTGTATACTGAAGTAGACGAATTATACAAAACAGAGAAAATAAACGGACTATTGAAATTACCTTCTGTTGGTAAAGCTATTGCACTGAAAATTGAAGAATATATTCTTACAGGTAAAATACATTATTACGAAGATCTGAAGAAAGTTATCCCAGTCAACGTCAGCGAGCTCATGAATTTAGAGGGGATAGGCCCCAAAACAATCATGACACTGTACACTAATCTAAAAATTCAAGACATTGTTGAGCTAGAAAAAGCTGCGCGTGGCGGCAGGATTAGGAGTATTGCTGGTTTTTCTCAAAAGCGGGAGGAGGCGATTCTTAAAAAAATTCAGTTTTTTAGGAAAGGCAAGGAAAGACGACTAATTGGTGAAATCTACCCTCTTGTCAAGGAAATCGAGAGTCGCCTGGCGAATGTTTCAGGAATTAAGCATGCCATAGCAGCAGGTTCATTTAGAAGGATGAAGGAAACCATTGGAGATGTAGATTTTTTGGTTTCTACTTCTGCAGAGGGCGATAATAGTACGAAAACCAGAATAATTGATTATTTTATCAATATGCCTGAGGTAAGAGAGATAGTTGGAAAGGGTGCGGCCAAG
>JAATVR010000738.1 GCA_014523665.1 Nitrososphaerales archaeon TH526 | reverse complement strand
TCCCCCACGCCCTACCTGCTGCTGCAGGACTTCCGCTACGGCGAGCCGACCGGCACCGTCTTCTTTCTCTCCCTACCTATCTTCATATTAGCAGCAACATCACCAAAATCAGGATGCCAACTCCAAATACGAAGAGATAAGTTTGTGTAATTCCTGTCTGTCCCGCCTTTACTATTTTAGAAAACGATGCTGTAGAGAATTGAAAAGCTGGGTTGATACCATCTATAATTGTACTTTCAAAGTATCGCCATATTATTCTATAAACTAGCATAGGAATAACTACCGTTCCCCAATACAGAATTGAGTTAAGGTACCATCTATTGTATAGAAATTTCCAAATTGCACGGGTTATGATGCTTTTTGAGATAATCTCCGGGTTGAGCTTTCTGGCTATATAGAAAAGATATCCAAGGCCTCCACCAACCCCAAACGCTATCACTGAGGCAGCAACTGCCACATAGTTTATCTCAAATGTACCTTCTACTTCTCGTTCTTGTTGTTCTTCACTTCCACCTACCGGGCCTTGTTGACCTGTCATTACCGCACCATGAGTTGATCCTTCTTCTGGAATCCCAAATGAAGTATCCAAATACATGGCAAAGACGTGATGAAGCTCTTCTTCAAATGTGATTCCCACAAGTCCTATTGCAATTGTAGCTCCCGCCAATATTGCAAATGGCACCCACATTAATTTGCTCACTTCATGTACATGGTGGCCCTTTGCTTCCATGTCCTTTAGATGCTTGCTAGGCTCTCCAAAGAATGCCATTCCCAGCATTCTAAATGTATAGAATGCCGTCATCATTGCGACTATGACAGCTATTGCGAAAAGAGGCATAGCGTAAGTGTATCCAGATTCTAACGTAGCAGCAAATATCGAGTCTTTACTCCAGAATCCAGAGGTAATAAGTGGAGCGCCGGCCAGCGACAACCCTGCAAGCAGCATAAAAATGTAAGTCTTTTTCATGTGTTTTCTCACACCACCCATATCAGTGAGAAATCTGGAGCCTACCGAATGGAGCAACGCGCCTGCCCCCATAAAGAGTGCTGCTTTGAATAATGCATGGCTGATCAAGTGGAAAAAGCCAGCGGTGAAACCGTCAACAAACTGGGTGGAGAGGCCGGCAATACCAAGAGCCATCATCATGTAACCAATTTGAGATCCTGTGGAGTAGGCCAACACCTTCTTGATTTCTGGGTTCATCAGGGCCTGGGTAGCCAATAAAAATGCAGTAATGGCTCCAACCCATGCAACAACTTCAAAGAATTGAGCCATATTAAATGCGGCAAGAGCAAAGAAAAGTGGGCCAATCCTTCCCACCAAAAAGACACCAGCCTTGACCATGGTAGCGGCATGAATCAATGCAGATACCGATGTTGGGCCAGTCATGGCCTCTAAAAGCCATTCATTTAATGGGAATTGTGCTGACTTTCCTACTGCCCCACCAAATAGCAAGATAGCAGCTGGAACAAGCAAATTCTGGCTGCTCATCTCTACAGCCCAACTCTGATCGGCGACAAGCTCCTTGAACCCAAATGTTCCTGCATAAATAAAGATCAAAAACATCCCTGCTAGCATCATTATGTCCCCAGCTTTGGTCATTAGAAATGCCTTCATTCCCGCATGGGTCGGAGCAGCCCACATTGGGATTCCTAATGCCATATGACGCTCTCTGCCGACGTAATCCTTCTTTTTATCGTAGTACCAAAATCCTATCAAGGCATAAGAGGCCAGTCCGACACCTTCCCAACCGAAAAAGAGCATTAGCAAATTATCTGAGAGAACGATTAGCTGCATCGATCCGATAAAGAACAATATAAAGAACCAATATCTTGTGAGATCCCGCTCACCATGCAGATACCCTACAGAATAAACAACAATCAAAAATGATATCCAGGCGACGACATTAGTCACAATAATTGAAAGAGGGTCTGCTAGGATGCCTGCATTAAGATTTAATGCACTGATCCAATTTACCTGACTGTGAACTTCTGAATCAGTTAGTGCAAGTGGTATTAAAGTGGCAGCCAGAATCGCACTTACCACTGAGAATGCTACAGCAGTATAGTTTAAAAGATTTGGTTTGCTTCTGCGCAATACGGGTATCAATGCCGCTCCTATAAAAGGTAGCATCCAGATTAGCCAGACGTTTATAGCTATTCCTTGAAATCCCATGACTCCCTCTGCGGTAGTCATAGTTAGGTTGAACCCCCCATCACCTCTGTTTCCGTTCTTTCTTCTTCACCTACTAAATAGCCTAATCCTCCATTTCCTGCAATTTGTGAATCATAATAGTACAATAGTGATTGATGGTACACGCTTTGTCGGCTTGGGTTCTCATTCAAGAGCACATTGTGCAGCTGTGCAGCAGCACTGTTAGCGTCGAAAATTTGACTTGGTTGCATGAGAGAGGAAGAGGTTGCATTTGTTATTCCCTCCCCTCCACCGCCATTACCGTTGACAGCGGTGCCGCCGTCAGCAGTTGGTAAAGGAAGAACCTCAGGAGTGTTTGAAAACATGTTGGAGATATAACCGGTTATTGGAACCAGAAACACATCAGGGTAGACTCCTACGATTAAGGTCATCGCCGCTAAAAATGCCATTGTTGCTGTGATATATCTGTTTGAGTCCTTAACATGCACGAGTCTCTCTGGAATTTTGCCAAAGAAAACCCTCTTGTACATCCACAGAATATATCCGGCAGTAAGTAAGGTTGCAATCAGTCCTAAAGCAAATACAACGACTCGAAGAGTTTCAGCATGCTCTATTCCTGATTGCAGGGCACCGTTGAAGGTTATCCATTCAGCCATAAATCCACTAGTAGGAGGTATCCCTATAATGGTAAGACCACCGATCATCGCCAAAACTGCAGTATACGGCATCTTCCCGGCCAGCCCTCCCAATTGACTCATGCTTCTTGTTCCTGTTTGCAGTATAATTGAGCCGGCCATCATGAAGAGCAATGCCTTTCCCAGGCCGTGGGAAACATACATCAAGGTCGCACCACTAATACCCAAAACACTTTCAGATCCCAGGCCAAAAAGGATGTACCCCATCTGACTAATGCTAGAGTATGCAAGAACTCTTTTGATATCATCTTGCATCAAAGCCATTGCACCTCCATAGATCATTGTAACCAATCCCCAAAGATTGATGTATATGCTGTATTGTGTATAGTCACCGGTCAATAGATCCATCCATAACCTGAGAAGACCGTATGCACCTATGCCTATCATCGCAGGCGATAACAGTGCCGAAATAGGGGTAGGAGCTTCAGAGTGCGCATAGGGAAGCCAAATATGAAGACCAAACGCAGCAAGCTTCACTCCTAAACCAATTACCAATGAGAAGATTATTAACGACATCCATTCTGCTGGGATCTTGCTCGCATTCTCTTTTACAGTAACGTAATCAAATCCGCCTGCAAAAAATCCCATAGCCAGAAGCCCTAAGAGTAGAATCACAGCACCAACATGTGTCCAGAAGAAGAACATTAGAGCTATTCTTCGTCTTGCCCCATATCCGTAAAATGCTACCATGAAGAAGGCGGGAACTAGCATCAGCTCAAAGAAGACGTAAAATTCGATGAGGTTAGTGGCGAGGACGGTGCCCAACATCCCCATTGAGAATGTAAGGTAGAGTGCAAAGTACAGGCCCGTTTGTGTCCTTACATAACTTTCCTTTTGAACCAGAGTCGTCATTTGAGTCGTAGTTTCGATATTCGTTCTTGTAGTGGAAGAAGAAGAAGAAGATGATGATGATGATGATGATGAGGTATGCTCCGATCCACTGCCAGAATTGGTCGGTCGACTACCATGTTCAGAATGATGCCCGCCGCCAAATTGTGCGTCAGCATCCTCCTGGATCTTGTGCAACATGTAAGGTTTCGAATATAAAGCAAGTACAGTACACAAAATGTAGATTATTATGGCAAACGGTATACTAAGGCCATCTAATCTAAGACCAAAGTTTCCGAACTGGCCCCATGAGAAAGATTCTTCGTGAATAGGATTATCTTTATCAATTGATAGAATGGGGGCTAGGAGAAAACACGTAGAGATAGCCAAAACTCCAAATGAGAACCAAGTAACCAGTTGAATTCCTTTCTTTCTACCCAATATAAAGGCCACAGGAGAAAGAAGAAGAGGTAGAAATATTGCAGCCATTAAATAATAAGATTCTGCCATCTTTCTTGTTACCCTCTTAATGACTTGAACTCTTCAACATCGATTTCTT
>JAATVR010000737.1 GCA_014523665.1 Nitrososphaerales archaeon TH526 | reverse complement strand
CAATAGCATAAAAAGCATACAAATGATACGGAAACTTTAAGACGAGATCTTTAATGGAGCACCTAAATGTTGTCATTTCATGCACTTCGATGATAACCTAGTATTTATGCCGAGTCCAATTTTCTACGCTAAAGAATGCAAGTAGTAAATTGAACTAAATAAGTTTAATGACTTTGTTACCTCAGATTCAGAAAACTGCAAATAGATTCACTGTTCATGCCTTATGAAAGAAAATGCCTATTTAAGGGGAGGCGAGAGGGTCATAGTTTGATCAGGTTCAACGCTACTCACCCGCATGTCAGTTACCAGCGAATACACAATTTCTGGTTTCTTATCCGTCGGTATTTGGACTGAAAATCCATTTATGGAATGGCTATAAACGTGAGATACGTTTGCACCTTTTTGCTCCACTGACTTCATTATGTCATCCAAATCATCTGACGAACTCTGATTTTTCAAGGTAACAATATAGGTTTCCACTTTTGCTTCCCCTGGCGTGCTTTGATTTCCGGAGGTTCCATTGGATGTACCGGAAGTGAGATTATTCTGCGCTTCCACACCTTCCCGAAATAAAATGGATTGGAACAATAGGGCCGTGCTAAAAACTATCACAGCGGCAAGAGCGATAACAGTCAAATCATAACCTTGAAGCCTCAAATTCATGCTGATTCTACTGAGTTGATCGAAATATTTATCAATTTCTTCTGAAAAGTTCAGTTGCAGATTAGCAACCCCATTAACAACTGCCAATTTCAGACTCACCACCACAACGATTAAGCGATTCGATTTTATGCTAATTATTCACATTTGAAATTCCAAAACGAAGTGGTACATAGTAAACCATTATCTTAAATGTCCATTTGTAGATCACATGTATTAGAGGCAATTTTATGTCGAGAGCTTGGCAGCGAAGGGATACAGGACTAACATTGCGGATGATAACGAGCTTCATGATACTAACGGTGCTCTATCTTGCTTTTCTTGGCGTCTTGGCCTACCTAGGGGTGGGCTTCATACCGATTACAATTGTTGCGGCAGTACTGATCATAGCACAATGGTACTTCTCAGACAAGATTGTTTTGTGGAGCTCTGGTGCAAAGGTGGTGACCAGAGAACAATTTCCCGAGTTGCACGAATTGGTGGAAAGAATAGTTGCAAGGAACGACCTTCCAAAACCAAAGATTGCTGTGATAAATTCTGCAGTACCCAATGCTTTCGCTACAGGGAAGAGTCAAAGGAGCTCGATAGTTGCTGTAACTACGGGTTTAATGGATATACTAAACAGCGAAGAACTCGAAGGTGTCATAGGCCACGAGTTGACACATATCAGGAACAGAGATGTTCTGGTGATAACATTGGCCAGTCTCTTCTCGACTGTGGCCTGGTACCTGATGCAATTTGGCTTCTACGGAGGGCTTTATGGAGGGGGAATGGGTGGATATGGCGGAGGGAGAGATCGAAGTGGTGGTGGCGGGGCAATATTGATCATGCTAGCTGTAGCTGCCGTTACGTGGCTGGTAAGCTTTCTGGTGATCCGAGCGATTTCAAGGTACAGAGAGTTCGCTGCTGATAGAGGGTCGGCACAGATGACTGGAAAACCGGTCCAGTTAGCCAACGCGCTTATGAAGATAAGTGGTACGATGCAGCGTGTGCCGAATAAGGATCTGCGCAAGGTAGAAGGGCTTAACGCCTTTTTCATAATTCCCGTGCATTCTGGTCGTCAATCGATTGCTAACCTTTTTTCGACGCATCCGCCTGTTCAGATGCGAGTTCAAAAACTTCTAGAGATGGAGGCATCAATGGCGTGATTGACTCTTTTCTCAAAAAATTAGGGAGGGGGGGCTCATTTAGAAAGAATAAGGATCATCGTGAAGAAGGGATATTCTCACTTACCTCTGCATACATTACACTTGAGACTAAATTAGGGTTAAACAGTACCAACAGGTGTGGAATTTGCGTTAAGAATGTGAATGGGACAAACTTTTCAGATACGATCGGGGAAGTACAAGAATTTTTAAGGGTAAGTAGTAGCGAATTTCGGACCGAGCATATTCTAGTTAATGACAAATTAGGCTATCTGTGGATTATGTTAAGGGGGATGAGCATTGAAGATATCTTGGTGGCGTCAAACGGGATTGCAGACACAATTACAGAACGAGGATTTAGGGATCAAATGCTGGCTGCAGTCTTCGAATTTAAGAAATCTATTGCTCCCAACGCTAACTTAGGCAGCTTACAGTTTGAACCCCAATTTTTGATCTATAACTTTAAGAGAGAAAAATTCTACCCATTTGTTCCGTTTGGTGTTCAAGAGAAAAGGCGTAGTGATCTTGAATTGACCCTCGCTTCTATTATTTCAAAGGAAGTCCCTTGGGAAACTGACATGACCGTGTGGTATCCAATGTGGGACATGCCTTTTGGTAAATTAAGAATCTAGTCGTAGTCGAAACACTATTCGAGCCCAGGGATAATTCCCTCGCCATGGAAGATTTTACTGGCTTCTCCGATAGTTAAATCACTGCCCGGTAGGATAATGTCAGAACCTACTATCACTTTAGGATCTAGTAGCTTTCCTTTTTTAGTAACGATATCTCCAAGCTGTTCAATCTTCATTTTAAATTCCTCATCGGTCAAATTCTCTTTCTCAAGTCTTCGCACAATTGAATTATCAATCGCATTCAATTTTCTTAATGTCTCAGAATCAACCGAGAACTGTCCGTGGCCTAGAACTCTGATTATTTTCTTTTTTACTGCCCTTGCAGTAGTTTGCTTCTTAGAGAGACTTCTGCGAACTCTTGACGCGCTCCCTGTCTTTTGAAAGCTAACCTTCTTAGTAACCTTTACTGCGGGAGAGCGCTTTGCAGTTCTTGCTTTTCTAGTCTTTTGTTGTCTGTGTTTTGTCACCCTAAGTGGAGTAGGTGCGGGGCTTTTCCTTGTATTGTTTCTAACTTTCTTGATTAGAGAACGTTTCTTTGATGAAGACTTGTTCAAGCTAGACTTTGATTTCCTACCCTTTTTCTTACTTAAGCTTGCAGAGGAAGAATTACTTTCATTTTTTTTAGTTCGCCTCATGAGGATGCTTCCTGCTCTTGTTCGACGACCTGCTTCTTCTTTCGAAGTTTTTCGGCCTTCAACTTCGCCAATTCTTCCTCTACAGACTTATCAACTGTAATCTGTTCAAGCTCCCTCTCGATTT
>JAATVR010000736.1 GCA_014523665.1 Nitrososphaerales archaeon TH526 | reverse complement strand
CGATCGTGCAGTGAGCGTAAGAATTGAGCCTTTTCGAGTTGTAATGGAACACGCAATTCTTGATGGATATCCAATATCGCATCTCTTGTTTCAGGAGAGAGATCTTTGTCAGAAGTCTTTTCAACACTGCAAACTAACGACAATTCTTTTCTTCTAATGGAACTTCTTGTTTTGTTTTCATCTTCCCAAGCCTCTCTGAAGGCCTCTACATTGTTATAGAAATTTTTCTTAAACTGTTCAGGTAAATAACGCAGTACGCCTTGTGTCATTTCCTTCTCCTCCTTGAGGGTGCTAAAGTATTTGACAGATTCCTCGTTAATGAATGAAGGATGCCACCCCAGAGCGTGAGCATTGCGTCTTGCAAGAGTTCTTGCATGTTCATAATCCCCTAGGGCATACCCGGCCATTCTCTCGCATACTGATAGATGCCATCCCAAATACTCATAATGTTCTCTTGACTTGATATCCTTCTCAGGTATGCCAGCGTCAAGGAATAACTCTTGCATTCTCTTTTTTGCATGCTTGGCGTTCTCATCTTTGAAAGGATAAGTTGTGCGGTATATTATCGCGAGTACCAAATCCAAACTGATGTCGATATCATCTATGAATTTCTTTATCTTTTTGTCATGTCTTAAAAAATATTCAACTGAATCTTCATGTGGCTTGTCAGATAATTTCAGAGGATCGTAGTCATGGAACAGAGCGGCTACGAACAGATATTTTATGTCATGATCGTTAAATTTTCTGTATTCCCCTCCTGAAGCTCTCAGTTGTCCATCAAGGGCCAGCAATGCAAAGTATGTAGCTTCAAGTTCATGATCTATATTATGATAGCCGTAGTAATCGGGTCCTAATCCTTTCTTTGAAAATTCGGATACAGCGTGTCTTACGATTCTGTCAGTCCATTTATCCTGCAGACCCATAGACGTAGCGAGTTCGACTATTTTGTCCTTAAGCTCTGCTTGATGAGCAATGCCTATATTATATTTGAGCCACCAAGAGAATAGCTTTATCCTGTTGTAGAGCTCAAACCACCAGGGAAAAGAATCAGTGAGTGGATTATCTACCTTAACCGAATGCTTCTCATCCAGGTAATTTCTCTGGTCGTCCTTATGTATAGGAGGCAGGATAATCAGCCCAAAGATTATGATCACGAACTTGCACTAAAGTGTTCTGTTTCGTTCTAAGTGCGCGACAATGCACATGTTGAAAATTTTCCAATTATCATCATTTTGTGTGAAATGTCATGGGAGCAAACATTCGATCTTGTGAAGTGCCAGTAGTGCCTTTCTGAAGGTCAGCACTTTAAATCGATTTTGCTTTAACCATTGGAAGAGCCTTATCGTCAATTGATACCTTGACTGGCCTAAGTGATCTGTGAGGATGATAATCTGGCCGATTCCCGGCAATTTAAAGATGTATCACTGCACATGACCAAGGAAAGGGGCTTTTTGAACACAATATTATCCTAGTATTACACCAAGCTGAGATAGGCGCAAAATATGTACATAGTGTTGCAGGTAGCAGTATATATTCAACCTTTTCGTAAAGAAAAAGTATTATCTGTCAATCCGAGGCGAATTGCAAGTACAAATCAGATTGAAAAGGGCTATGTGGATCGAGGAAGATCCTGCCCAAAGAATCAGGGGCATTGAAGTTCGAAATAATGAAGCATGTAGGTCGACCCTGATTCAGCTTCCGTCTGGCTTAACAGTAGACAGTAGCCCGACTAGATGGCGTGTCATATGAAAAAACTTATCTATCGCTTCAACAAGACGATCGGAGTTAATGCCCATAAAATGCTTTACCACTTTTGTCCTATTAGTTGGAGCAGCTACTCTTGTAACACTGGATGCATTGAATCCGTTACTGATTAATGGAGAAAAAGTGGTCGATCAAAATTCATCCTCTCAAGATGAAATGGTATCTCGCAATAGTAATAATAACTGAGAGACTTACGTGGGTAAAAGTAACACTACTGCGAATTCAGAGGTACTTTCAATAGTGGAGCAACGTACTGAAATGTCAAGCCCAGCACCGGTAAGGCATCCAGGGCAACCGCTTCATGAGGTGGTATTTGCATTAACTTAACTTACACGGATTCATTAAGAGTTCATTTTTGAAAAATAATTCTTTGAAACATGTTCTTGTCTAGAGAACAATCCATGTGAAATCAAAGGAGATGCTAAGCTCTGCGCAGTCTAACATGACTTTATGGTTACCAATTGCAATAATCAACAATAAAATCTATAACGGGCACCAACAGAAACAAGTATGCATGGAATGGCTACTCAGGTAGAACAGTATAGAGATCAATCTAGGCTATCAGCAATGCCCAATATTTGTATCTAATTGCTCTTGGCTAATTAATGGTCACACACACCTAAGGTGGTGCAATTTTGGTTAGTAAAAAAAGAAAGTAGGTTTTCTGGCTCTACACTGTTCTACTATGGTAACAGCTGCAGATCGTCTGCCTCTTCACCTGACGATGGTTGTGTTGCGATTATGTTTATAGCATTACCATCACCGTCTATTTGAGAAGCTAGGTTTTGACAGAATATGTAGTATGGCATGAATCCATTTCCACAGTCATTAGCTCCAGAATTTGCCTGGCTGCTCTCATACTTCGTGGCGGACACATCATTGACACTAGCAAGGGATCCTGCTATCGCAAGCATTACTCCAGCTATTAAAACCAATGATTTCGCATTCATCCTTATTGATTGGGGCATATTTCTACTAAGAAAGATATCTCAATTGTTTATTTGAATTAATAATGATAATGTTATCAGATAAATCTGATTTTTCATATGAAATGGACTATAAGAAGATTAATCATAAAATAATGATTCCTGCCAAGATATAAATCTACGTGATAATTTTCCGACGTCTCATTTTTTCACAAGCTCAAGAATAGTCCAGAACTTCAGGGCCGCAAATTGGGCCAAGAATAAATAAATCTATCACAAAGGGTCTAGAACCTCAAAAACCTCGACAGACCGTGGGCAACAACTACGATGTCATACCAAATTTGAGCCCCTTTGGTTGAGTAGTTTGTGCATCGATTTCTAGTGTGTGAAAGACGTTTAATTGACCTCACTTAGGGCTAGAAATGAATAGTTATGCAACGATGAGGATTCTTTTATTTTAGAGGTAATAATTTAAGGAATTACTTAACTAGAAAATAAATTGGTGAGGTATTGATATTTGCAAGCTCCTAACTCCTATCTAGTTGCGACACGGATATTTTGGTTATTAGCCGCCAACTACAGGAGATGAATCAAATTAGCCAGAAAATCAAAAGCAGAATTGATACTGCTTCGGAACAATCATGTTCTTCTCTCTAACATCCCATTAAGTATTACCCAAAAAAGACAAGGCGTTCGATCGGTATTATACATCGACAGGAGGTCGAGTCAACAAGCTATACAATTCAAGACTATCTTTTGTAGTTTGAATTGAAATAACTTGAGAACCGTAGCTATATCGGTACCAATACAATGTGGATTGACTGAATGCGGTAAAAATCAAGCTTCAACAAGACTTCCTGTTCTCTCTAGAGATTATAATTTGGACAAAAAATCGAACTATTATCCCGACCTGGAGTTAATATAAACTATATAGCCCAGATCGACATCATAATTATCAAGGAATTCAGAAGTTGCTAAGATCACGCGTGTACACAGTACTTGATTCACCAGTAACACTCAGAAAATTAGCAATATCAGTTGCAGGCGTTCTGGTCGTGCTTGCAATCCTAGCTCTGTTGACTACTCGTCAAATTATCTTTTTCGACAATAATCTTCAAACTTTGCTTTTTCTTTTAGTTGTGACTCTTGGATTTGGGGTAGGATCTTGGATCTTGCTGGAATACACCAAGAGGACCAGTTCGGCACTCAGGGCTAAATCTCGTTCAATTAATAGAATTCACTGGGCTGTGACGATAATACAATTTACGTTGCTTCTCATCATGTTAGTCGTCGTTATTTATAATAGCGTCTACTGCTATAACTATTTCAGCTTCTGTAATACACCTGTCTCGACGATTTTAGTTACTGCAATTGCTTCGGCGTCGGCCTCAGTAATACTGGGATTATTTAGCTTTAGATTCTTTTCTTGGTATAAAACAAGCAATCGAAACTTCATCTTACTTTTTTACGGATTGGCAGCAGCTGCCCTTTCTATGTCGATTGCTGGAGATGCAATTGACAAGTTTATGGTGGCAGGACTAATTGTGGAAGAACATCCACAACCGGGAACGGTTCCTGATTCATCATTTATTTACGAAAATGTCGATAAGTATAAAGGAGAAGTTCAATACAGGGTCACAAACCCTGACGGCTCTACACTGTATGTTGTAACGCCTGAAGATGATGAGCTATACTCTTTCATCAACCGCTTGACTTCTTATCCTAGGTATGTTTTCATGTGGATAAGCACTTGTCTTCTATTGCACCTATACTATCAGAGAACTGGACAAAAGATAACTAAATTCCCGATCAACTATTGGATATTGCTTATTATCCCATTTGTGCTATACCTGGTCGGAAGCGGACTCGTATTAACTCTGCCGGACGACTCAGATTATAGATACTATCAGCGGATTATTTATCGAGCTGGCAACATTGGCAGTAGTGTTCTCTTTGGAGTAGCATTTTATATTATAGCTAGAAGAGTACCTTCTGAAAGAGTAAAGGACTATTTGACCATAGCTGCCATAGGGATCACTCTGGGTGGAATTGCATTTAGCGTATCGGCATTTCAGCAGACTTATGGGGTCGCAGTTCATTCTCTGGTGTTTATATCATCCTATTTGTTTGCCTTAGGCTTCTATGCGTCAGCTGTGTTTCTAACCCAAGACGCAAAATTGCGAGGGTCCATCAAGAAATCAGCTCTTGAAGAGTCAAGACTATTGATAAGCTTGGAGACTCCTCATCTTGAACGCGAGATAGAGCGGCGTGTACTTTACACGGCTCAAAAACAAGAGGAGGTTTTCGTCAAAAAAACTGGAATCGTGCCGTCTCTCACACAGAGCGAAATGAAAATTTACCTATCGAATGTACTAAGTCAAATTACGCTGCTTAAGGGCTATGAAGACATAGTTCGTAAGGAGAGAGAAATCCTAGAGTCCTCAAAAGAGCTTGTAGCTTGTCTGAACGTTAGTGGTATTCGGTTAGCATACAATAGTAATTTTGAAGTTTACCAAAAGATAATGCAGGAAAAATTCTCAAATGGAGAACACAAGGGAATTAGATTTGTGACCAAGGTCGATAAAAAAAGTGCAACCATGGTCAAGCGGTTTCTGGAAGCTGGAGTAGAGGTGAGACACGTCGATAATCTCCCTCCAATCGACTTTGCAGTATCTGATAAAGAGATCGTGGCCAAGGTGCATAAAGTTGAGCGCGAAGTGATGGACGAAAAGGTTGATTCAAGTCGTGAGGTAAGCCAGGACGTAAAGAATGTCTTAGTCAGCACCGAACAGGCCTATATAGATTATTTTCTTTACACATTCAGCGAGTTATGGAGCAATGGGACGGATGCGCAAGAACGCATTGCATATATAGAACAAGGGCTGGAACCGGAATTTATAGACGTACTCAACGACGGTAAAAGGACAAGCCGCATACTTTTGGAGCTTGTAAGATCTATTAGGGAAGAAGCCCAAATATTGCTTCCAAACGAAAGAACATTACTAAATTTGGAGAAGATAGGTGCAATCGATCATATCATCAATGCAGCTACGACTAATCACGCCAAAATAAGGCTTCTCTATCCCAATGCTGAAGGTGAATCTGA
Source organism: Nitrososphaerales archaeon TH526 (assembly GCA_014523665.1). Lineage (GTDB taxonomy): Archaea > Thermoproteota > Nitrososphaeria > Nitrososphaerales > Nitrososphaeraceae > TH5896. Next base: position 2,377 of record JAATVR010000736.1, on the reverse strand, counting down.
TGTCATAAAAAGAATACAGGCGAAAGCACCAGAAATAGAAATTGTAAATGGAAATAATTCAACATCGCTAATGATTATTGTAGACAATTCAAAGTTCTTGCGCGCTGAATTGGCGAATATAAAATCTGAGAATTTTGCTGATTCTGTTGGATTTACTGTATACTCCAATACAAGGCAGAGTGTAGATTCATTTAAGACCTTCTTTGATTTACTTTGGAAGGAACACATTCTTAATGAAGAACTCAAGAATGCTGATAAAGTTCAGAAAGAGTTTATCAACATAGCTGCACACGAGTTGCGTACCCCTATCCAGCCTATCCTTGGTTTGAGCCATGTGATGTATTCCGAGGTGAAAGATCCTAAACAAAGGCAGCTATTGGAAGTGGTAGTTAGAAATGCTAATAGATTGAAAAGATTGACTGACAATATCCTGGATGTGACCAGAATTGAAAGCAAAAAACTTCGTTTGAACAGGGAGGAATTTGACATAAGCCAGGTTGCCATTTCCGTGATTGAGGAATACAACAAGATAAATCAGAACAAAGATGTGCCATATACAAATATCACTTTTGTTGGAGATTTGGAAAATTCTGAACATGGGCATATGAAGGTCAAAGGTGATCTGAATAGGATAACCGAGGTAATATCTAATCTGATCGACAATTCCCTAAAATATACAAGGGAGGGGATGATAAATGTGAATGCAAAAAGGCTCAACGGAGAGATGATAGTAAGTATATCAGATACAGGAACGGGCATCGACCCGCAGATCCTTCCAAAATTATTTAGAAAATTTGCGTCGACATCTTCTCTTGATTATGGAGATGGGGGCACCGGCTTAGGCTTGTACATTTCTAAAAGCATTGTAGAAGCACATAACGGAAGAATTTGGGCAGAGAATAACAGCGGTGGGGGAGGTAGGGGAGCGACATTTTCATTTAGTCTACCACTAGACAACTGAAAGTATCGTTTCTTAGTATTAAATTAGAATATGTATGGCGCATTCTGCGGCGCGTAATTGGTCTGTCTAGGTCGAACTGAATGGCATGAGTGAAGTCCAATGCTGTAATTTTAATTGAAATTAAGAGAATAACACTCAATTATACTGCTATTGCACTGTAACCTTTCGTTTCTCCCAAAATTCCAATCAACCGTGAATCTCTTTTTCCAAGGCTTCCTTCAACAGGTGGACGTGTCTCTGTCTATCTTTCTTAATTGTTTGCCACATCTCCACCAACTCCGACTTGCCGGCATTATTTGCATCCTTGATATAGCTGTCAATGGTATCATATAAAAAATCTGCGTCCTTTCCCAAGACCTTAAGTATATCATATGCGGTATTGCTCAATTCTGCTGTGGCGATATCACTACTCATGTGGTTGATATCGATAACATAATATTTAACAACTCCCACATTCATTTAGCTCCACATGAATCAAATTTGTCTTCGACGTCTTCATGTCAAAGATTAGATCAACGAAATATTCGCTCTTCATTTTTTACTTCCCGCTTATATAGTAATACATACCGCACAAATACTAAAGACTTTTAACGGCATGGCAAATATATGCATCCTATTTATTAAATTCTGACATCTTTAGGTGAGATCCCATCATAATTTGAAATGTCTTCACGGAACATATTTCAATTTATGATGCTAAGTAACATGAGATACACCCTTAATCTGTATTTGGTGCTCTTCAGGTGGAATAAATATATCCATTTTTATGGTTTTACCGTCACGAACCATATTTACATCTCCGAGTGGCGAACCGTCCATGAACACAGTCAGGGTTTGATCGTCATAAATTTGCGGCAGTTTAAGCGTTACGTTACCCCCTTCTGGATTATAATGATCAACGCCAAAAACTATGCTTTTTGACTGATCGTCATACTTAAGATCGATTATTTTCGCTATCGCTTGGAGATCGAACGGTATAAAGCCACCATCTGAGGTTTTTAAAGTAGTAATCGGCGCATCGAGTTCCACTCCTGCACAGCTATAATATATGGCGTCGGCCCTAACGGTTTCATCTGGTAGAAGCTCGAATTTGACTTCTTGCCCGGGCCCTACCACGGGTATCGCCTTGGTGGTTGCAGAGTCTATCTGGGCCTTGTTTGAATCATGTACGGAGGCAAATACTATAGCATTGTAAACTGGAAAGGGCGCTGTGTTCCTCACTGTTCCAATCAGTGCCTTCTCATTACCAATAGCCATATTGCTATAATTCAAATCCAATACGTCGTAGTTTACCTTTTCTTTCTTGGTCACAGAGTAAACGAATGGTTGACCTACTGATTCTGTTGATTTAGGTGATAATACTATCTTAAATGGGGCTCCAGTTCCTGGATAAATCACTTTCGCAAAAGTAGGACT
>JAATVR010000735.1 GCA_014523665.1 Nitrososphaerales archaeon TH526 | reverse complement strand
AATATACACCATTACAGTCTGTCAGGAAGATAAGCAAATTGGAAGATATAATCTATGATACCACAACCTTTCCCACCAGAGTAGGATGAATCTGACAGAAGTATGGGAATTCTCCTGTCTTAGCAAATTTGTGAGAGAATGTTTTACCAGCTGTTAGTACAGTAGGACCTGATAATCCGGAATCAAATTGTTTTCCCTTACTTAGATCATTTGGTCCGCTACCAGATGTTACTGTGTGTTCCATGTTGTCAATGTTAGTCCATGTTACAGCATCTCCAACATTTACATTGATTGGGTTTGGCGAAAATCCTTTGTCGCCAAGAGTAGCTGCTCCTGGTACGATAATGACCTTGGTTCTACCTGCTACCGTTTTGACCACACCGGTTTGTGTAGTTGATGCGTTTGGGTTTAATATCCCATATAGGACTATCATACCTAAAATACCTTGTATCACAAAAGCGGCTGCAACGAACTTTCCAAGTCTGCTGTGGACTCTGTAAAGTCCGAGAGAACTTCTATGGGATTTCTTCCGCATAAACATGGTGATTCCTAGACCTGATTGGACTGAAATTAGTATCGCAGAGATCGTGGCCATCCCCAGATGTGGAATTAAAGTTAGCGGCCAAGTCATAAAACGAGCATTTGACAAGAACACGGCTGTTACTCCGATTGGGATAGCCACTGCCGTGAGAATGAATGCTGTCATGGCAACAGCATAGTGCGCTCGATAGTACTTCTTCCTTCGTGCCTTGAGGACAAAGGCTACAAGAACTAGCGAAGTAGCTGGGATAGCAATGCTCGGGTGTATTAAAAGACTAGGATCGATCATTAAGATCAGAGCCTGCTTTGTGCTCTTTCAGGGACAAATCCTCAAATTGTTCTTTTGATTCTAATAATTTAGACAATTCTGGATGTAATCTTCCTCTGTCGTATAGCTCTCAGTATACCAAGTCCCATTATTACGTATCCAATTGCACTTACCGTCAAAAATATTGCTATCCATCCACCTTTATCCATTACTGATGCTCCTAACGCGGTGGTTCCGACAAGTGCACCACCCACTATAAGGAGAGCTGTTGTTAGGTTTGATGTGTTTTTTTCTCGTATATCGATCCCAAAAGCTAGGAAAAACAAGATTATTGATGATATACCAAAGTTCGATATGCCAAAGGGCCTCTTATTTATACTCACTGGCAAAAATCCATGTTTGATAGTGCGTTCCAGAGATCCATCTGCGATATGGATCAGTAACAAGGTCATCGCGGCTATAGCAAGCATTTCAGATATTCTGTGCTTGCGCGTCTTTGTCTGAATCTGTGTCATATCAATTAATTCAGCCTTAATTCTTGTAGTATCAGCCAAAATATAGGCTGTTCAATACCAGTTTTGGAATCCAGATATCCAACATTGCAATTTGTAACTATTCCCATAATCAAGTCAATACTAGATATACATGTAGACAAAAATTGAATGACAAAGAAACTGCAAACACAACAACAGTAACGATAACAAAAAGATCAGCTCTAACAATAGAAGCACCTGCTGTTGTTATGACAGCGGCCGCAATTGCGGTAGCCCTACTCGGACTACATATCCAAGCACTGTGCCCACAATTCGTATATGTCATATTGAATTTCTAAACTGAACCAGTACTAATAAGAATAGGATTTACACCATTGAAAGCGTCGGTAGGCATTGGAATTTTAGTTATGCCATTTGAACTTCAATTTACCTGTATTATTCCTTTCATTGTATCCGGATGGTATAAACAGTGATACCCAAATGCTCCTGTCATGTTTGGCTTAATTGACACTAAACCTGAACTACCAGGTGTTATATCCTTACTCGTTGCAATCTGTTTGCCGTTAACGTCTATGATTAATTGGTGTAAAACTTGAGTTGGATTCTGAATTTTTATAACATCGTTGGTGTTTACTATGAAATTCAAGGTAGGATTAATTACTCCGTTCGTAGTGTTCACCCACCTAAAAGGGGGGTTAACGGAATTATCTAATTTAGCGGACAATTGAAATACGTTTTTGCTGACTCCTTGGCCAAATGCTTCTCTGTTTGTAGTATACGTGGATACTAAGCCTAACAGAAGTAAAGCTGTAAGTCCAATTACTAGCGCGGAGGTTTTCTGCATGGACTGCCATTCTCTAGCATTTATATATTCTCTACTTAACTCTGTTAATCAAGGTTTATAGTTTCTGGATATTCTATATTTCAATCAGATTGATTGAATAACGAAAAAAAGACTAAACCCTCAATCATGATTGCAACGGCAACTGTTGCTATAGTGATCGTATGTACTGCTATGATTCTTGGAGTACAAATCCAAATATCCCATAACGTATTAGCACAAAGTGCCAAGAGTAACGCTACAACAGCAACGACAACAACAGCAGAAAATACTGTTGTAACAGTTACCCCAAGCCAATCAACTAACAAGACATTCTGGATAAGTACAGTACACCTTGATGGGGCAACAACCATACATAAGGGTGTAGCATGTAGTAATTGCACTCAGAATATTCCACCGCATCCAGCCGAGGCGTTTCCAAATACTACGCTGCCTGCTGGATCAGGGCTCGTGTTAAGACCACCCAACGAAGCGGGAGCTTGGGATATGAGAGCATTTACCTTTGCTCCAGATCAAATAGTCGTTAATCAAGGCGACACAGTCACTCTTCATTTCTTAGGTGTACAAGGTCCGCATCATGAGATAACTGTTGACGGCGTTGGCACTTTTCCACTTGACAGGGGACATATCCACACAGTAACGTTTACCACTGACAAACCTGGAACAATAACGTACTGGTGTCACATACATCCTCCGAACATGATTGGCCAGATATTGGTACTTCCTAAACCAGCATAGTAGATGACAACAATGAGAAATCAGCCTCAACATATTGAGCACGATCATCTCATATTTTTTGCGACGATTTCAACATAATTGAACGTAATTCTAAGTAATTTGTTCCTTATGTATTTAGCATATTGGTATGAATATAACAACAATGACATTTTGGGTCTAACATTCTGCAATCAAGCCTATTATCCTAAGTGACTCATCAAGCACCTGAAGTCTCAAACAAAGTGGATTACATACACTAGTGTGTTGGCAGGCTGCAATGATCAACTATACTTCATGAGGTT
>JAATVR010000734.1 GCA_014523665.1 Nitrososphaerales archaeon TH526 | reverse complement strand
TACAGTATGGTTTACAGGCTTATGGAAAAGAGGCTCTAGAGCTAAATAGAATAGCTCGTGAAAATATCTCCAAAGAGCAGAAACCTCCGATGTTTATCTATATAAATAAATCCTAAGTCGTATCTGCCGAACCTGCCGCCGCTACCTCCGCAGTGGCAAACCTATCTCCTACAGAATTAACCTTGATCTTTACACTCTTGTCCCCAGCTTTTGCATGTTTTACAAAAATAACAAAGCCTCCAATTCTCGCAATACCGTCTCCGCCTCTACCTGTGTCAGTAATATCTACCGTGTATTCTTTGCCTGTTTCTACAGGTTTTGAGAAGCCGCTCGTTGTTCTCGTGTTCTGTCCATAACTCATTAAAAAATCATAATTAGGTAGGCATTATGGTAATATGAACTAACGTATTAACGTAATAAAACCTGTGTCACCAAAATATCTGTCTAAATGTTATAGTTATGACATTCATTTTCCCATTCGCTTTAGCTGTTGGTTTTTGTGATCTATAGCCTTTCCAAGATCTGACAATTGAGCGGACCATAGAATTACCTTATTCATCGCATTTCTCTTTTGACTCTCTAGATTTATTATCTCATTACTAAGGCATTGAACTCTGTTCTCTAAATCAGATAGATCATAATTTGCGTATCTGAGAAATTTAGAGATATGTTTTTCATCCAACATACGACGGTCATTCAAACAATGAAACAATTTTAGGAATGACGGCAGAAAGGCTTTAACCTCATTGTACACGAATATCAATTCATGAACATTCCAGATAGACTAGCAGAGATACTTGATAAACTGAGCACCTACTAAGTATACTGCCGTTAGTAGTAGCGATAGTTAATGTTTAGTATTCTCTGCTTGGAACTCATAGAAAGCAATTATAAGAAATCGCAACCTAACAATATGGAAAAGATGTCATCGTCGAATCACGTTAGACTGTCAAGATCCATTATCATAAATGCTCCATCTAAGAAAGTGTGGACAACCCTGGCGGCATTTAGCGGTAACGAAAAGTTCAATCCATTGGTAACGTCGTCAAGTCTAGACGGCAATGGTATAGGATCTAAGCGTACCTGTTATGTAACGCTTGATGCTGGCAGGACAGTAATAAAGACTATAGAAATACTCAGATCTTTAAATGAAAAAGATAAAATAATGGAATATCAGGTTTTAAGCGCGCCAAATACGCCGTTTGAGGGATTGATTAACAGGGTTAAAGTGAGTCCTATTAAAGGAGCTGATAGCGTTTGTTCTGTAGAATTTACTGGAAGCCTTATGGTTGAAGACCAGAAATCAAAAATCAGAATAGAGAAAATTCTAGAGGATACATATGCAGGGATCCTGACAGCCAACTTTGATGTCTGTAACACTGAGTGGGTTGATGGCATGGTCAATGTCTTGCATGCAGAAGTGTACCCCAGGCCTGACTTTAACGAGATGATAAAGACTACTGTACGACTACTAGAAGAGTATGATATCAGATTTGATAACTCCTTCTTACGGCTTAGGCCACATCTATACTGAGACAGAGATTAACGCAGCCAAGGCCAGCCCTTCATTCGAACGGGAGTATAACTTGAAGTACCTGGGATTAATAGGTAATGGCTTTCACACCAAGGACATAGAGGTTGCGATGGAAAAAAGAAAGTATTTTGATTTAAGTCGACAACTAAATTTGTACGGCCAGAAGTCTGTAGGCCTAGATCCAGACTATAGTTAATCAAACTTTGGCGTCTGCATCACAGAGTTGGTTGATGGTCTTGTGAATGTGGTTCATGCAGAAGAGTATCAGAGGCCTGACTTTAATGCGATGTTAAGTACGACCGTTAAACTGCTGAATGAATACAACATCCGAATTTATAACCGTTGTTGGATCTTTGTAGATGGCGCTAATCCTTCATTCATTATGTCACTGCAGTTCTGGCATTAATCTTATTATCGATTTATTCGCCTTGTAAGTTTAGATAAAGAAGCTACTGCATATGTTGGGGACAATTACAATCTCAGATCTAAATATTGTTGGTACGGATGGACTGAAAGCTGGTGTCCAAGTATGACAAAAGATGATAAATCATTGCCTAAGTAGTATCGTGAAGTGACCATAATCCGCTATCGTGGAGAAGTCGTATTTGTACTCAACGAACTTGTATTTGTTCCAGTAGTGGAGGGAACGGCAGGAGTAAGATACGGTTGTGAAAGACCAGAGTGAGCTTCAAGCCATGAGTAAATATCTGCTAATACATATTGTTGTATAGGTCCAATTCCAGTCGACCACTGAGATGAAGGATAGAATACATGTCCCAGATTTGGATATGTTATCAATGTATGGTCAGAATGATTTACGTCAGTCAGTCTTTGTTGCAGGAGAAAGGCTTGTTGAACTGGAGTCTGAGAATCATTTTCACCATTGAGCATCAGTATACCTGTGGAGTTAGAGACGTTACCAATCACACTGAGAGTTGGTATTAGGTTGGAATGCGATCTGAACCAATTAGGACATTCGATTGCATTACATTTGAGTGAATTGGAGGATGTGATATTTTCGTATCCCTTCATCAGTACAGGCTTAAGTTGTTTATCAATGCTTATGAAATCATTTGTACCAATTCCTTTTGCCAAGGTACTGGATATAGCTTCCGTATCATTAGCAATCAAGAACGGTTTTGGCAATAACATAGGTAATAATATAGAATCCTTTGCTACTTGCTGAATTGATATCAATCCTGTGTGATTTTTATCCAAAACTTGAGTGGCGTACTCTACTGGCAAGACTACATCTTGATAAAACTCTAAATCTAGACCATTCTGAGCGACAGTCCCCATAAGTACAATATTCTTAACTTTTGTCGAGTTGTCGATTGCAACTCTTGGGGCAATTATTGTACCCTCGCTATGGCCG
>JAATVR010000733.1 GCA_014523665.1 Nitrososphaerales archaeon TH526 | reverse complement strand
TTTTCGGAAACATTTCTTGAAACAAAAATGGTTTCAAACCTATCCATATTGTTTCTTGCTAATTCGAAACACAGTGTTACTTTACCTGTACCAGATCTCCCTTTAACCAACAGTGAATGGTTTCCGATTTTGATAAACTTGACTTAATCCAATGGTATAAAACATGAAACACACCTGCTTCATATGCTCCCAATGAACCGCCTCCTTGAAAGACTAATACTCTTTGAGGGGTTGAGCGTCTATTTTTTGACATGTTATTCCTATTATTGTAATATTTAATTAGTTTTCTATCAGATATGGATTGATTTGTCTTTCAGTCATAGCTTCACTTTCACAAACTTTGGAAATAATCAATATTTCTTTCTGGATATGAAATCATAAATCTCTATCGGCTATGAAATGGAGAGGCTGGCAGCACACAATGGAAGAAAGCACTAGTCTCTCTAGACATCAAGATTATCTCATTATGGATAACGGTAGTATTAAAGTCCAATATGTCAGTGAAAGTTTGGGAATATCCTAGACTGAAACCAATCCACATCTTCTTTCAATAGTTGTTGAGATGTTTTTTGATAATAGGCATAAAGAAACTCAGTTTTATGAATTAGCATGAGGTTGAGGTAAGGCACTCCTTGATCTATAACTGAGAGGTTTCGGGCCTTTTTGTACTCTGTTATATAGAAAGCAGAAAATTCTTTATTAAATGCCAATATATCGATTCTAAAACCCGGTAATTGCAATTCTGACGTGACAAACTCAAGCTTAAAGATTTCATGTAGGTTTTGTTCAGTGAGCATTTGTATTTCTTTTTCAGTCAGAAATTGATCTTCTGTATTTTCTACAAGTTTAGATCCTTTTGTTAGAAATATTCGCACTACATCTCAAATTGAAAAAGTAATGTAAAACTCTTTCTGCGTCCAGATGTTGTTTTAAGTTAGGCTTACTATTCTATACTTAGACCACAAGTCCAGTAGCTAGCTTATTGCTTGAACCGACATTTGTGTTTTGCCTATTCAAAGGCATTAAATCTGGGTGATGCATAAGTGTACGTACACTTAGGTATATTCAGTCTGTGTTTAAGTCTCAAGATAAAACAAATTTGTGCAATAAAATGCATTATAGTACTGTAACAGATGCTGAGTCAGGGAGATTATTTGTATAAGTTGCGGTACGGTTATTTTTGATAAGGCAGTAGAAATAGGCCCAGAATGGCACTGCATATGCAGCTGTAAAGCTTTGTTTCATTTATGTTCATTATTATACAGCACACTCTATAGAAAGACTGGCAATTATAAATACTACGACATTTGTTTTGACACATCTTAAGCATACATTTATCTCATGGTTTTAGTATAGTGTTACAGTAGTTAGCTCTTGCCATTTGAAATTGAATCTAAAGCAATCATACCTGCTATAAGGGCGATATTAGCATTGAAGCTTATTGAAGAGTATGGCATGAGAGAGGATGATGTAGCCAAGGCGGTCGGCATCACTCAAGCAGCAGTCAGCAACTATGTAAGATACACGAGAGGGAACAGAAAAGTTATGGAGAGACTTTCATCTACTAGAGAGATAATGCGCATTGTTGAAGATATTGCAGCTGACTTGGCTCAAAGCAGGATTTACACCCCACATACCATGTTGAAATTTATGGAAATTTGCAATTTAATTCGTTCGACGTTAATTATATGTGAAGTTCACCATGAAATTGAATCTGATATCGATAAAACGGTCTGCGAAGAATGTAAAGTTAGCATTTTAAATACGAAGTCAGTATGATGAGCATATTGTAGATCATGGTTGTGACCATCAAATGCCTTGCGCCTGCTTTCCGGCTTTCGAATTGGATAAAGAAGAGGACTTGATATGGGAAGGGAACAAGCTTATGTTATCTCAATTTGCTAGGATGTCTGCCGGATTGAATATTGAACTGCGTCGGAGATCTTGATAAGAATTGGAGCTAAACATGTATTCCAAGATATTGTATTCCAAGATATTGTATTCAAGTTGCCTCCGAGGTCAGTCCACTGAATGGATATAGATATCTCATCAAAGGCCAAGATATCTAATGTTTGTACATTATTTCAGATGTCTGGCTATCTTATCTTCCGATAAATGTCGGACGAAAAAATGGACAGCCTATTTGTAGGTCGGCATGTATCTGTGTTGATTACCCAACTACTTGACTACCAATACAGGACAATGGGCATAGGTTATAATGTCTGATGCTACGCTGCCCAAAAGCAGCCTCTTAAATCCAGATCTTCCTCGTGTACCTACCACTACTAGATCTACACTTGTGTTTTCGGCATAGTTAACTATACTTGCTGAAACTTTCATTGGGCTTAATATTATCTTTGTATGAAAGTTGACGGAACTTTCCGTGCTTAATTCACTCCTCATTCTTGAAAACCATGAATCGGATTCTCCTTTTGCCTCATCCATTATCTTCTTTACCGACTCTGGTATTTTTTCAACTTGCATGTCAGAGTCGTAATCATCCTGAGTCAGAGCAGATACGACGTACAAAGCTATCAGCTCAGAGCGATATACTTCAGCTAGGCTAATTGCATAACTTGCCGCATCTAAAGACTGTTCTGAACCATCTATTGCCACCATTATCTTCGAAAAACCTATCTCATCCAATTGAGAGAAAGGGTAATGGATTGGATGTTTAAATCTTTATCTCTAATGTAGGTTCAACATAACAAGATTATGTTATTTGAGGACATAGATTTACATCCACTTTATGAACTACAATATGCGTCTTACTTCAGCAAAGCATCATATCAAAAAAATTACCCGACGAGGTCATGAAGTTATGCAGTTCAGACTATTCATATTACTTCATTTTTTTGTGTCGTAATCCGATCTATATGTGCATGTACATCAATTCTTGTCGCCCACACATCAAGAAAGTTCGCCGCAGACATTCTTTATTATTACTTTACTACAAGAACAGGACAGTGTGTATAGATGACTACGTTTAGCAATATGATAATTGTATAATTAATTATTTTGACAGTTTAACATTTTTCTTGGCTATTTGTTGCTGCTTGCTCATTCCCCTTGAGAGGATGGGTAAAATAATTAAATGTCATCATATTTTTACTATCTGACCAAATAAGTAAAAATAACTGAACGCAAGGTGTAGCTGGATATCTAACATTTCACACAATTCGTGCTTGGGCTACTGATGCAGAACATGATTATGACGAACACTAACATATGTATAAATAGAACTAAAATACTAACATTCGCTATATGTTAACGTCTCGTACTACCAGTGTAATCGTTGGCTTATTACTGTTAGCTAGCTTTGTACTGTCTGCATATTATGGAATCAATTCTGTTTCTGCCAAACCTGATAAGGAATTCTATCTATTCACAACTGAAATCGCAGGTGTCGATGAAGAAAAGCTAAAGCTTCCTGGCGACGGCTTTTCTATTCCTACCTTAGTCGTAAATAAGGGTGACAACGTAACGATTCACTTCTACAATGTTGATCCAAATGTAGCTGAATTGCATTCATTTACTATTGACTCACCCTACAGTATGGATGTAAGTATTGCTGGTGGAGAAAGTAAGGTCGTGAGTTTCATAGCAGATCATGAGGGTATCTTCCAATACTACTGTAAATACCATTTACCAGTCATGGTAGGACAATTAGTAGTTATATCATAAAATAAATAAGAAAGAATAGCGAACTTATTCGTTAGTTGGGCACGAAGATATCCCAGGTGCGCCTGAGTGTTGGTATGACGGTTATGCAGATGGACAGGATCATCCATTTAATCACGATAGAAATGAAGAATGCAAAGATAAAGGTAATCAGTATTATCGCGCATTCATACACGGTTGTTTATCGGTAGAAGGTAATACCAAGGAAGTGTGCGAATCGGCGACGGATGCTTAATTTTTCTTCTTATCTTCTGTTGAAAGGGATTAAGATACTCCGGACTTGATAGTATTGACGTGTGATATGTCTTGAATCATCACTAGTTAAATCTCACAATTTCAGGGCTACGGAATCTGCTTCTTCTAAAGGTGTATCTATCCCTCTTGCCCTATAGTTCCATTAGCTGCTCCATTATATGAGTAGCGGTCCAAATGTTGCTCCATTATATGAGCTTATTGTAAGAACTGGTTCATTGCTTGTTGCATTACCTTCCCACCAGCTTATGATCACATTATCACCTTCAGCTGCTATTTCTACATCTTGTGACTCTGCATCGGTACTGTTGCTTAGGTTGAAGGATCAAAAAATGATAACAAGGATAACAGAAACGCATCATACGTGCCTTTGATTTTATATGAGCTAGACAAGGGCCTAGCGTGAAAGACCATCCTTGGTAGTAAATCTAAGTGTAGCCTAACTCTGCTTGGAGCGGATAACCAGCAAACCTATCCTATCGAGTCTAAAAAGGAGCATTTCTAAAGTGTCACTTTC
>JAATVR010000732.1 GCA_014523665.1 Nitrososphaerales archaeon TH526 | reverse complement strand
GTCTAAACCTTGTTTCAAGATATACCATCTTCAATATGAGGTGCTTGTAATGTCCGAGATGATGACTCATTTAATTCCGCCTCTTTGGCTTCCAATTGATTAATAGACAGTTGGAGCTCATCTTCTCTCTTTTTTAATTCGATATTTCGATCGACGAATTGCTGATATGTTCGAGCTATATTGTTTAATTCAGTTCTCCATGAATTTATTTCGGCTTGCAGAGAACTTTTTTCCTCTTTGAGTCTATCATATTCTAATCTAACCCGGGGAAGATATCCGTTTGCGATTTTAAGTAATTCCACTACTTCACCTTCACCTATTTTTGCATTCTGAACTAGTTTGGCAAGGTTCACGTATAGCCAAGGGTTTTCCTTGATCTGGATATAGATCTTGGTGAATTCAGTAAGTCCTAAAAGCATGAAGTACTGTTGGTGGTACTGTATTGCTTTTTCAGCTTCTATATTTAACGCAATAGCTACTTCCACTGGAGTCTTTTGCTGGACATAAAGTTCGAAAGCTCTGGATGATATGGAAGTAGTTTCGTCAAGACCTGCTTGATTTGAGATTGCCTTAATAGTGTTTGGTGATACCTTTGCCTTTTGCGCAATATCGCGATATGACTCTCCCTTTTCAAGCATTGCTAGAACCAAGGCCTCTTTCTGCTTTTTATCCATTATTCAAATATCATTTGTACCTAGAAGAATTTAGCTCTTGCTACTATGTAGTATCATGTGATATTTGCATATTATTTTGTGTAATTTTCTGCATCAGTCTGGTATCAAATCGAGCTCGATTCGTACTTAATGAAGGTAATCGTTTCTCTATTTGAATCCAGTTCACGATCTCTTATCAAGGAGTTAAGACCTGTAGGTCTTCCCCTTTTCAGTAAGTGTTAATACTAGAGCTTCCTTTTCGTTCTTATTCATTGCTCCTATGTTATTTAGATTTTCAAGCATTTAGCTTTTGCTACTATGTGGTATCATGTAATAATAGCACACTATTTCTTGTAATTTTCTGCATCAGACAGGTATCGGAATAAATTCCCCTTATACTTCAGATGAATCACCTCTCGAAGACACAGAAAGTGAAGCCCGCCGTCTAATATCGGGAGGTTTTTTATCAGCAGAAAAAAACACTAAAGATATGTGAAAGTGCAACTGATAGTCAAATCCATGTATTTGGAGCCAAACCCAGTACTAGAGTTAAAAATTTGCGCTGTCTATGTAAGCTGACAGTTTTGTGTATTACCGCCATTATTTTGACATCTTAAGTCTTCGTTTTTTGGCCAAAAGGTAACGTCTTCTAGCAATAGGACCACAACGAGTTTTGTACTCTGAGCTTGTATAATAACAATCTACACATACTAACTTCTCTTCATACACTCCATCAATATCTCCTGACCATATAGCCCTAATCCAATCTTTTGTTGAACCGTTCCATCCAACATTTTCTGGATGATCACTCTTGGGAGTTGCTTCGCATATGTGGCATTTGGTAGCTTTTTCTGGGTTTGCTTTACACCAGTCTTCATGTAATTTCTCTTCCTCTATTTGTATACGCTCATCAAGATCTGGACAAACACATATCTTCACTATGTTGTATTCTGGATATTGGCCCTCTCGATTCTCATAAAGCGAATGGACTTCAGCTTTACATTTTGGATCGCAAGTCGGGAAAAAACTATGACCGTATAATGACTTAGATTTATAGATCGCACCACACCTTCTACACGCAAACGCACACTTATCAGAAGGGATAAAAAATCCATTCACAGAATGAACATGTACATAACCATTTACTGCTCTGTATCTTATCATATACTTACTACTATGTATTAAGTATTCAATAATCCTAGGCAGTATTCTAGGCTTGTGCAAAGGGTGAGAATCTTTATGCAACTTAATAGCCGCTTCTGCTTCCCCTAACTTATAGAACTCTTGGGATTCCTTCCCATCGATCTGGCCACTAATGATAGGGGTCATCGAAGGAGTGTGGATATACGTTATACAATCACTACAGCACACTTCATATATTATCTGCTCACTATCTATTTTTCCAACTTTGGCCTTAAATTCTTCTTTATCCATTTCTTAATTCTCTCCATAAATTCTAGTTTTCAAATGATGATAAAGATAGATATTGTCTGTCTTGAGAGTATTCCAGCCTATAGGATAATACCCAATTCTTCTTGCATTTTGGATGTCATATCTAGCTTTCTGTTTAGGATTAAAAGACAACTTCTTGGTCCGGTTGCATCTCTCCAACCAGGAAATAATTTCTCGATATGAACTTTCATCTGAGAATTTACGCACATTTGCAAAGTATGGCGCCAGAATACGCCAAGAACAATACTTCCTATAATCATGAAATGGAATCTGAACCAAAGATTCAATCCATCTTATAATATTGGATGAAGTGTTATTGCTAGGCCTGTTCTTCTTTTTGCTCTGCTCATTGACTTCATCAAGTTTCTCTTGGATCAGATATCTTCTAAAGTTTCGTAACATATACTGAATGGCAGCTTTCTTTCCATCCCATTGCTGGACGGCTCTTACCTGATGTCCGTTCCTAGAATTATAACTGCCAGGAACTCTAAGTAGACAAGAATTAACTGAAGGTCTATGCTGCGGATCATGTTTCTTGTTAGTAAAGAAAGCTTCTGCAAACCTCATAAACTTGGTACTCAGACTGGGTCCATTGGAATTCCCATGCTGAAACTTAGCGAATACTTCTTCTTCCTCAAGTACGAAGGCCTTAATTGGCAGATAGATATGATAGCCATTTCCAGTCCATAATACGCGAGCAGAAATTTTTTTTCTTTTACTTTGCAAGCCATCTAAGTTGAAGTCTGGTGGACATGATTGTGAATCCAATGAAAAATATTTTTTAACGTGCGTGGGGGTGAAAGACGTCACACCCCCTCAGCATCCCTCTCTTGACTTTCACTAGAGGCTGTCCTTGTATCCTTCTTGCATAATCCTTGAATGCCATAAAGAATTTCACCTGATTGAATCATTCTCTTAATCAAAATCTCGATTTCAATAGGGCCTGTAAAAATGCCAGAGGTGTCATTTAAGAGAGTATCCTTTAGCTTTATCTCATCTACGCTGCCATTTCCTGAAGCTACTTCTAACTCTTCATACTTGCTCCAAAATGTTTCTATCTTCGGATCTTTCTGATATTCGATATCATACTTACTCTGATCAACAGGGTTATAGTCGCCTCTCAGCTTCAGAAACTCTTCTTGATATAGCCAATTAAACTCATTCTCTAGTCGAATCTGTTTAGTGTCGTTACCCACTACCGACACAGTTTCTATATCTGCTATTCCTACTGTTTCAAGCTCTGTAATTGTTTTTAACGCCGTTGACTTGCTCATTGATAAAGCATTTGCTATAGTTGATATCGTTATCACCCCTCCTTTCTTTTTAACGAGTAAATCTAATACAGCTATCCGTTCTTGCGATGCAGTGGACAAGGCCACCTTGATAGCAATGTGTATATTTCTATGGTAATATAATTTCTGCCTAGTTTTAACGCACAGCCTCGGGTCAAGTTGTAAAGCGACGTTGCAGCCCTCGTTGGATCCTCAGGGTTTGGAATTGCATAGCCATATTCAGAGTATTCGTGCGCTCCAGGCTGTCTTTGAGACCATATCTCGACATGGCATCTAAGTTTTCCAAGTAATCTGGCCAGCTTTACCAGATGCTTTCTTGCTGCTGGATCATCTCTACTTGAATCACATTTTATTTTAGGGAGCCTAGTCTCTGGATCTTCCATTAGGAGAGGGCAGGTTTCAAACCAAACAAGATAGTTAATAATAGCTTCTTGGACTTCTCTCCTCTTTGCTTCGAACTTCTCATTCATCCCGTATTCTACTTCTTCGTCTGAAGGATCTACATAAGGCAGCCTGAAACAGTATATCTTTGGACCGAGACTAGAGAACAATTTGTGGACTCTATAAGGGATATCGACTGTAGCACCCACCCAGACAAACATATAGTTACCAAAATAGCCTCGCTGACCATGAGCACCGGAATCACTGGTATACCCCTTACCATCTAGGACACTGGTTATTATTCCAATATTTTCTAGCAATTCATCTTCGTTTGCAGAAAATATTGGAGCGAGTTCTGGTGTAAGGAGCATCTTAAATCTAATCTTTGGCAACATGTCGATTTTTTTGAGATCTTCTGCAGCAACTGCGGTATTATGCGAAACGAAAGCCTTGGCCGTGAACTTTCTTGTATAATAAACATGAGGCCAGGGAATCAACATGCTGCTGGAAAGGGTCTTATTACCTCCTGATCTAGCCAGTATGATACCAGCAAATGGTAAAGTGCATTCATCGATATTTAGGATCCTCAAAACGGATAGGGTAAAATCTAAGCCGTCCCATGCATGTGGAAAATGTCTTTCTATAATTTCCCTCATAATTGCATGGCGTTTCAGTAGGCCGTCTCTCCAATCTTCTAATGAAATGTTTTTGTACTCCACCTTTGCTTTAGCTATTTCTGTAATGACCCACTCCTTAGACATCTCCCTATCTTCATAGAGTATTGAGTTAACTGCTGTTATTGTTGTGTCGTTAGAATTCCCGTCAATGTTACTAAGAATAACTTCACTATTATTATCAAGATTATCCAAAATCAAGTTAATATGGTCGTTATTAACACCCTTTGATTCTAATCCTTCCTTTAATGAATTGTGCGTTTTTTTCCAACTTGTTTTACTGACAGAAGAAACAGCTATTCTGTTTTCATATTTACCATTGAGAAAGATAATTAAGCTCTGACTCTCTTTATTCACCATAAATGTAAAACTGTTAACAAAATCTATTTTCGCATCAAGTTTCAGTGGAATACTCCTTACTACCATTTTGTATTACGCCCCAGTTTTGCTTCTTGTTCACGCTTAATGCATCCGACAATGAAGGATTTCGACGGAACGCAATCTTTACATTCTACAATAACGTAATTCAATCTATCCATCTGTATCATCGCTTTCTTCAGGTAGAACGGATGGATCAGTGGAGACTCCTCGTGGTTGGCGCCTTGAAAGGCTCCACTGATCTGACATGTCGTTACGAGTTGTGTTTTCCCTTTCGTTACCTTTGCAGTTCTTTTCTAGAATTCTTGAAATATAGACACTTCGCGGGACATCTCCCCGTTTAATATCTACGATTTTTCTGAGGCGCTTGGACATGCAAATTCCCATGATTACTTTATGTTCTCTTGCCAAGGTTGTTAATTCGGAATAGTTTTAATAAGGAAAGAATAAAAAACATCTAAAGTGTTTTTTTATCTCATACGGCAGGAACTAGATATGATGAAGACCTAGATTACTGGATAGTACGAATATTCTTAGATTCTGGACTATCGGAGCTGCAATATAATCAACTTGAACGAGAAGTGAATTTGCGGCACAAAGTATCACCACCAACACTCTCCTCTCACTTAGATAGATTATATAGAAGAGAAATATTGCACATGAGAGTCGAGGAAAATAGACATACACACTATTCTTTGACGGAAAGGTTTAGGGCTGTAATGGAAAGTGAAAGGAAGAATGACCTGGTTATTTATTTAAAGAATGCATTCTCTAGGTTTGATACATATACAATACCATCTCGTAAAAAGGTGTCTTGGCGATTAAACATGGGTCGTACAAGAAAATCAAATAGAATCTAATTTGACCTCTCTTGTTTAATCTGTCCTAGTATTTAGAACATTTCTTCATAACTTGGTGGTAAATTAGACTGGGTCCGGCTAAATCT
>JAATVR010000731.1 GCA_014523665.1 Nitrososphaerales archaeon TH526 | reverse complement strand
AGTTTATTCAGCGAAGATTGTCTTCTAGTCCCGAAATGCATAAAATATTGATTGATTACGACTTAAACATCTGTTGGCTTGGAATTGGACTCGGGTTCAGGTGCTGGGACATCTAGCCCGGCTGTTGTGCTTATACTACTATCAATGTTCTTAACCGGCAGCTGGAGTTTGTCAGATCTCATGCTTCGAAAAATATTGCTGATAATTACAGAACTGGCCATAAACACAACCGCAAGTCCCGTTAGTAGTTCTCTAAACATTATTTATCGCCGCCGAGTTAACTATGGTGTATGCTCCCACATTCTTAGTGATAACAAAATCACTGCAGATATCCATATTATATTATAATCCAGAAAGTATATAATAATTATATAGCCAGGCATTTGGTACGAAGTTCTATGACACAAAATGTACTATTACTACGATAGATCACATCGAGTAATATCTTATGTTTTCCATATTATATTGAGAAAGTGCATGCGGTGGACTGAAGAAGAATGTAGTTGTAATCATGGAATAATTAATTTTAGAGCGATTAGATTTATGATCAATGGTTCTAGAATAGAGCTCGATGTCACAAGTGCAATTATATGGTGGGCTGGTGGCATATTTTCATAGAAAAGATTATGCCATTAAAACGAACATGGTCGGAAGAGGAACGCAAAGCAATGCGTTAACTTCTCTCACTTAAAGTGAATAATATACATGCACAAATGTTGTTTCTGCTATCCTGTTTCAGATAGAATGATCGCATATGGTAATAACTTATGTTTGTTTATAATTAATTGGACAGAAAAATAATGCAATGGACCAAAGGGTGTATTTGTAATTCGGGAAAGACGAATTTTGATGCGATAGAATTTAGTACAAATAGTTCAAGAATAGAGCTTTTTTGCGGCAAATGCCATGGGATAATTTGCTGGTGGCCCATTAACATCGAACAGATTACACCATTCAGCGGACATGGAATAAAAGAAAGGTCTTTAGTAGCTCCCACAAAAACTAAGTAGCATCGGATTCATAGCGTTCCATGGGATAATTTTTAACTTGTAATTAATTGAGTTCGGTATATATCCGGGAAAAACCATTTTTGCTATTTCTATTATATCCAGTATCGCAATCAATGAGTATTATGGAAGATCTCGTTGCATGGGCTGATATTATTGGTACTGTTGCTGGAATTCTGGTATTATCGTCATTCACATCCAGAATGATTTTTAAAGCGAGAAAAACAGATGCATGCCAATAAAGATAAAAAATAGTGACATAGAACAAATCATTTAGCTGTATCCGATTGTGAGCTAGATCTTTTCCTGTCTCATACGCGGTCTTACCTATTCTTTCAACCAGGTGACGAAGTAAATAAATCACATAAAATATATGAAGTATTATATCCTTTATTGCTCTTCTTTTTGTAGTGCGCTATGTCTTTTTGAGCCATGATGTTGATTGGTCACTTCAAGGACCGGGCAGAGATCACATTCTGGCAAGGAGAGATAGATTTGATCAAGAAACAATTAGGGATATCGATATACAAAATCCGTATAATAATATTAATGACTATATTACTATCGAGGAAAAATTTGGGGCAAGATCTACATTCTTCTTCAGGACTAATTATGAGAATGGCAAATTAGTTGATTATGAACAGGATATTCAGACCTTATTAAGAGGCGGTTGGGAAATAGGATTGCATTGTGATCAAGCTTCAGTAGATAATTTCGATAGCATGTATCAAGAGAAAAAGGAACTAGAAAGCATTACGAAGAAAACTGTAAAAGCTAACCGTTCCCACTATCTAGCTTTTAGCGAAAGACTACCAATTACTCTTAATGAACTAGGATTCATTTACGATTCTTCTGTAGTGGAATCAAAATATAGGATAATTAACAACACAAGGGGATATTTTTTGCTAAATAATGTTATCGAATTTCCTATTACAATAATGGATGCATATTTGTTTACTTATATGCATATATCGGAAGACAAAATCATCAATACTTTCATGTATGCATTGGATTGCGCGAGAAAATACAATAAGATTTTTAATATAATAACCATCGTCTGGCACGCAAATGTTCTAAAGATGAAAGGAGGAAGAAAATACAAAGATATACTCGAATACCTATCTTGTCAAGAGGATGTCAAGCTTGTCAATGGAATAGAATTAACCAAGATAATTAATATTAATTCAAGAAAGGTAGCAGGGGTTAATCCTTTATCATTGAAAGCATAAATTGAAGCTTTTAAGTATCCAACTCTCTTAAAACGATCATGAAGAAAGTTATTATTTTTGGTACTGGAGGCTTTGCACAGATTGTATATCTTTATTTGAAAAAAATTGATCCATCCAAATTACAAGTGGTTGCTTTTTCAGCTAATGAATCGGCCATTAAAGAAAAAACACTATGTGGTCTGCCTGTTGAACCTTTTGAGTATATAGAGAGAAGATATCCGTGTCAACAATATGATATGTTCATAGCTGTCGGATATTCGGATATGAATAGGAAGAGGGCCAGGTTCTTTGAAGAGGCCAAAGATAAAGGGTATAATTTGATGAGCTATATTCATCCCAGTACAATTATAAACGATGAATTTGAGATGGGTGAGAATTGTTTTATCTTTGAAAATAATGTTATTCAGCCATTTGTTAAGCTAGAAGATGATGTGATAGTTTGGACAGGGAATGTTATAAGTCATCATACAACAATAATGAAGCATTGTTTCATAGTTTCGCATACAGCTATAGCCGGAAATACGACAATAGAGCCATACTGTTTCATAGGAATGAATGCAACTATTAGAAATAGCGTTAAAATCGCTAGAGAGTGTGTAATTGGTGCTGGCTCCGTTATCTTACACGATACGAATGAAAAAGAGGTATATGCAGCTCATTCAACCGTCAAGCTAGAAGTTACGAGTAATCAGTTGCGAAATTTATGACGTGGATGGTATTTCTTAATTGTGGTTTGTATATTGTTCATTATATCGAAACTTAGGTATAATTGACAGGCCTAATAACAAATGGTCCGAGACAAACAAAAAGTACGCGGAAAAAATTGCATCACTAAATTTTAATCACCGCTTGATAGTTGGTAACAGCAGTTGGCTTTGAAGGAAGCAAAGGGAGCTACTCTATTTGACAAAATTGTATTGACATCACTAAAGGTTATGTACTTAGGAACGAAAGTCTTGATCAGAATTGCATTAAGAAGAAAGGAAGAGACAAGTTTTATATTAATAAAAAATAAACTTTAATGATTTTCTATATAATAGTATCGATTTACTTAAATTAGACAAATTTTTGCTATTGGTATTTGAAGCACCAAAATATAATTATAGATTTGTAGTAGGATAACGTGGAAGGTTGAAAGTTTTTTAATTAATGACATGTATGCAAGTATGTCTTCGCACGAAGATGATGTATTGCAATACTTTTCTCCCAAAGAGGGAAAGGTAGTCATTGATGTCGGAGCAGCCCTTAATGAATAACGTTACGAAGTTGCGGTCGACTGTTGCTGCATTAGTATTTGCGGTATAAATTATAGAAAATGTAGACAGCCATGAGACATGTCAACATGAAGCGACAGCCCTACGCTGGTTTTTGCAACGCCAGCAAAGAATCCTGTGCAGGTAGATTGCCAATAGTAAGTCTTGCTTAACATTCTATAATATGGTTTATCAAATAAGGTAGTATTGCGGCACCGATGACATATCCTAGGAGGCATACGTAGGTCGCTTACTACCTTAATGGTTGAGTCGCTTGCATTTCACAGGTACGTACAGTACTTCTACATATTGGCACATATTACATAGTCGACATATCATAAAATTGGTATAATTACGGTTGGTCAGTGTATTGTGCAGGTCACCGACCAACCATATCTCATGTCCTGTGAAGAAAGGACAGCAATTCTAATGTAATATTGCTATTAACTAGCTGTCAGTAGGAGATAGCTATTATAATAACACGAGTTGGCTGGCGACTTTGAAGTTATGGGTATATGAGACACCAGCTAACTCACTGAATGCAACACTATTATGGTTAACATTCCTAATAATAATTTCAACCGTGGAGTTTGTTAGTCTTGGTAGATTTAGCGCACAAGCCAACCCCCCAATAAGAGCAAGTTCATAATTTCTATATCAGTAACTTTGCATTTAACAGTCTATATGGAGTTGGTCAGTGTGTTAGGATTTGCATGAAAGGGAAGGTACTGATTCAACTTCTAATTTTACGCCTGATAGTACATAATCATTATAGGCTACGGCTTAATGTTATTGCACTAGTAAATTTGCTGTTATTAATAATAGGGCAAGAATTATGTGATAGAATGAGATAATAATTCAATGTACACGTCAACTGAATCAGTTCACCCATGCTGTTAGCTGGATATTATTTTGTGCAAACTCAATGTATACTTTGCAGTCTTTCGCGACAGACCTTCCAGAATTTGAAACAGTGATCCTGTTTACAAAAAATGGTATCTCATTTCCTTCTTGATCCCTGAGGCTGATTTCTCTTGTAATTATGGTATTATCAGTATAATGTATCTTTACAATGGGCTGCATACGACGTATTTCCCAACGCTTCAGAGATCCAGAACACCAACGCTTTATCCGCACGAAGATAGTGTTTAATGCCATATTCATATACGAACTAGCTATTTAGTCACATGACGATCTTGTTCCTTCCTTGGCTATGAGTCAACTTCAGAAATTAGTTTGTCTACTATCGTAGATCTAATACGTCTGATGTTCCCTTTGCGATTGTCTCAACTGGATTTGAAGAAGTAACCTTTTCTGTAATATTTTCCAAGAATTGTTCTGATTCTGCTATAGCTTCTCTTATCGATCCTGATGTTTCATTTCCAACCATTGGTATATTGCCAGTTGTAAGATTTTCTATTTCGGAAGCCGTTCCAACACCGTGCGTCTGATTCTGTTGTGGTGGTGGTCGCTGTGTTGATATCATATTACCATCACCTGTCTGGTTTTGCTGCCCATAAACCTTGTCTATATGAAAGACTGAAAGCAGGAGTCCAACCGACAGTGCTAAAGTCGAAAGATAGACTCACTAATAATATTAAACAGGATATGATTTAAGGCTTGTAGATAGACTATTCTCAGTTGTAAAAGATGGTAATATGTAGAGACAAGTAGTCGCTCTAATGTTAATTTATTATTATTACTGACTACACGAGATGTGCGCGATTTCATCATCTCTATTATTTCATTATGTCGAGATCTGCTATTAAATCCCAAACCGAATTATGTCTTTTATTAGGATTTACATTAATCATTTTTAATATGCAATTATCCAACTCGTTTGTGACTTTAGGATTAAACT
>JAATVR010000090.1 GCA_014523665.1 Nitrososphaerales archaeon TH526 | reverse complement strand
TGATCATGTCCCTGATCATGTCCCTGATCATGTCCCTGATCATGTCCCTGATCATGTCCCTGATCATGTCCCTGATCATGTCCCTGATCATGTGCATGACTGCCTTGTGGAAGGCTATGCTCAGGACATTACGTACCCTCAACATAAACTCCCAAATGGTGCATGCCAGGGACTATCCGCTACTTGTTTTTCTTCTTCGCGAACATTTGCAAGTTTTGGATCCTCTTTCTCTAGAGCCGCAAGTACTCTTGCTCAAATCGCTGCTTGTTTTGGTCCTTCAACTGCGTCCCCTTTAGAATCTGTTTCGGCTTTGCACGCGGCACAATCGCAGATAAGTCATGGACAGGCGCAGCCAGACGCGCGAATGTTCGTCCGCGGACGTCATTTCCCACAAGCTCATCACTAACGATGTCTGCGTTAATTCCAGAGCTGACTGAAGCGAGATTCATTTGCAGGCGGCTGCAAATTTGAACTACTCGCTTCTAACGTAGGTAGAACCTTCGGAAGTACTATCTCGGAAGGTCTTGATGTCACACCTACAGGAAGAACTCTTAGTTTTTCCTTCGTGGTAAAGCAGGATATTTAGCGAAATCAAGTCCACCGGTGACTACTCATAATATCCTACTCACCCCATAGCTTCTGCATCCAGTAATTATTTCAAAAAGCCTCACATTTATCCTTACTAAAATCGAAAAACATTTTGCTTTGTCGAATTACCAGTTCACTAATTTCCATACGATCTTTCCCATAAAACGTGGTTTCAGGGCGTATAACTTTAGTAATGTCCACTTCCTCATTGTTTCCAATAAAAAGATTTGATGCAGAGAATGCCTGCAATATTTACCTAGTTATGAGGTTATGTAAAAATCCATTTCAATCGTTGGCAAATCTAGACTCAATTCCACTCTTTTGAATACCATATCTGTTAGATAATTCGTAACAGTGAGTATGTCAGTCTGGTAAAGGCTCAGTTACATGCACAAGAACTTCGTTGTCACCTAACGAAAATGTTTTTAAATATAGCGCTCTAAAGTCAAAAAAGATATGAACGGAACGCAAAGTGACATAGTGAGAAGGAGAATAAATATTAACAACTATTCCGGGCCCCAATTACGCGCCTTTCGTGCAGCAATAAAGAAATTCATGGGCGTTACTGATAGCAGAGGTTACGCCCATGTTGCAGGTTACCACGGAGTCCCTGATTGGTGGTGTTGGCATGGCATGTCACGAAGACCGCCTTTACCTGGCCGAACCCATGCATTTCTTCCGTGGCATCGTGCATACCTTAAGGTTTTTGAAGACTATTTGTTGGATCATGACGCTAATATATCATTACCTTGGTGGGATGCTACCTCTAAACGGTCGCATAGAGAAGGAATACCAAAGGCATATGCGGACAAGACTGCAGACGCTAAACCGAATCCGTTACACAGTTTTCATATCCCGGATACGCTTGACATTCCCG
This sequence comes from Nitrososphaerales archaeon TH526, assembly GCA_014523665.1. Taxonomy (GTDB): domain Archaea; phylum Thermoproteota; class Nitrososphaeria; order Nitrososphaerales; family Nitrososphaeraceae; genus TH5896. The sequence continues at coordinate 9,811 of JAATVR010000090.1, read as the reverse complement.
AGATTGAAAAGTTCCCCGGTTTTAGTCTTGATACCTTCAGAGTTCCAGACCGCCCTAGCAGGCTACCACCTAATTTAATAAAGGAAGAAACAGCGGAGTGGGAGATTTCAATAGAAGACTTGTGGGCTATTTCAGACTATGGAGAGTTCAATATCGCAGTACAACAATATCATGATAGAGTCCATGGATGGTGCCGTGGACATATGGCGACTCAAGGGTTTTCCGCATACGATCCAATTTTTTGGGCACATCATTGCAATGTTGATAGGGTATGGGCTATTTGGCAGACTATTCACGGAAATAACTTGCCACAGGGCTTGCCTGAGTTGCCTCTCGAGCCTTTTCGATATCGGGTCAAGGATGTTCTAAAAATATATGATTTAGGATATGAATACGCGGCAGGGGCATCTGAAGCAAAATTCTAGGATGAAAAAGGAGAGGTAAGATTAGAGAAATGAATAATAACCATGAAAGCAAGAAAAGTAATAGGAAACAAAGTATGGAAGACAAATATGGTAACACATTGAGTACCCCAAAGTTGAGTTTGGAATATGACGAAGAAGAAAATGATTTCTATCAAGCTGTCATTGAAATTTATGGACTGGATACTAACGGACCTTCATATGAGGGAAGAGTCTATGTAAATAACCCTAAAGCAGATAGAAATACACCATTGAAGGAATCGTCTGGATATGTCGGTTCATATGATATCTTCGGTCACGACGGTTGTTGGGGAGATGAAGGTCATTGCGATGTATTACCAGATAGGCCATATGATTCAAGGATACATAGTCATACGGATCCAGTTTACAAGTCGATTAGAGCCACAAAAGCAATTAAAAAATGTGTCAAATCTAAATCCAATATTACCATAACTATAGTTCCTAGGATTCTTGGCGGTCAGAGAATGAGTGATGCCAAAGATGTTGTGAAGTGCGAAAGAGTTCGAATAACTTGCTATGCAAAATAAAAAATTCTGCTTGAATCTTAAATTGACTCATATTGGAGAGTATTAGAGAAATAGTCGAAATAATTATACAACATACCTCTCCAAATGAAGGGCCAATCTATTCCTTACGTATCGATGAAAATGGTACTGTTGATTATAACGGAATTAGAAACGTTAAGACACTAGGTAAACATATAAGCAAGATCTCCCCCCAAGAGCTGCAATCCATTATTTTTCAATTTGAGAACTATTATTTTTTTTCCTTTAGGGACAGTTATGAGTTAGCGGATCAACATCAGCAACAAACTACTATTTCACTTAGATTAGGAGATCAATATAAGAAAATCAAATATGTAGAGGAGGGAGATTTGGCTCCACCTACGCTGAAACACATAGTAAGAATAGTTGAAAAAATCACGAAGGTCGATCAGTTATCAGGAGTAAGTAACTAAAGCCTGAGCAATGAAAATTGGCACATTAAATTCTTCTTAGAGATGGAAGTCCCAAATAATCATTCTACTGTATATTGACCATCTGATTTGTTTCAATTAATATTCTGTGATACTGATCTGTTCCGCACCGACTTTTTGGAGAAGTATTTTCCATAAGCGCCAGGAAAAATTCATACTTAATATACTTTTACAAAATTCAGCTCCTATGCTTTTATCTTGTTAGCTGTTATAGATCTTGGAATTCCTCCCATTTAGTATAGCAATTTAACAAACAGCTAATATGGCCTAGCCCGTAGAGTTGCTTTCCGGACTTTTACAGATTAAGTACAAATCCGGAAATTATTCCGTCCTTAGGCTAGTATCCAATTTTCGGGATTTCGGTAAAGCGTGCTATTGCACCCTAGTAACATTCGGCGTTGGTAGATATTTAGACTCTGCTGACAGAAGATAATGTTTTCAAACGAGGTTATCTTAGACAAGCCTGACAATAGAATTTCTTAGGGACAAGATAGGCAAGATTCAAAAATTCTGGCATCGGAGCGTTATTTTCTGACAGAAAAAAGCAATGATTTAATGAAATGCAACACCTAGAAATAAGGAATAATGCCCTTAAAATAGTTAGTGACCCCCCAGAGAAGGGATAAAGAACCTCACCGAAATGCTATTACTAATTAATAACTTTATTCCCCACGATTTCCCTGTTTACCTCACAGTAGTATAGTACTTTTGCTGCTTCTAACACATGACCCGTTAGTTCATTCAAGAGATCTTTGATAGATTACAAGCCAGTTTTGCACTTGGTAGCTAGTACAAAGGAACTTCCTTTTGGTGATCTGGGAAAACCGTAATCTTATCTCATGGAAAGTCTGAATCATCAACCAGCACGGCAATACAAAGCCTTAAGAATATATTCATTTAATGCCAGCACGGATAATAATCATAAGTTATCGCTTTGAAGTATTCGATTGACCTTTCTATCTTCATCGTTCTAGGATGGTTTTTATATAACGAATGACTCCATATGATTAAATCCCAGGAAAGATTTTTTAACTAATCATATATTTAAGAATTAATGACATGAGTAAGTTCCTTGAAATATCACCTTCAAATGGGTCCCACCGCGGTGCCATTTTGATTTAAATATGATGATTTCATTTTGTTTCACGCCCAAGACGATATAGGAAGCTGTAAGAAAAGTGGATTCCTACGGAGGGTTACTGGAACTCTTTTATTATCATCATCGTAGAGGCACTATAGACACTGAGTTCGTAAGCGAGCTCCAATCAGTTAAGGTTTCAATCAAGGTAATTGCGGACAATAGCAGGCGAATAATTAGTGTTTTTTTAAGAATGATGCACAATTAGAACAAAAACCTTTCGAATTATTTGCACAGGGATTGCTTTTTGACGATCGACTAGATGATAATGGGTCACGTCGCACACCAGAAGGAGATAAAATTCACATGATGGACAGTGGTGTCACAGGATTTGTGGCATGGCATGCATTCATGCGAGCCGTAGGTGTACTGAATATATCGGAGAATAAAGATCAATTGCTTCAAACTGATCGACATATAGCACTGGCCGCAGCTATTGTGGCCGCTCTGGTCAATTCTGGACATCCTCCCGTGAAGAGTAACGATCCTTCAACCAACAAGCCATTAGATCATGCCACTCTGAACAATCTCAGATCGTCATGGCTCAATCTTGCGTCCCAGGACATAGATAACAGAATAGTCGAATTAGAAGAAAGGTCTATTTCTAGACATTCTTCTGAGTATTAGAATTGTTTTGTCTTATTTTCGGCGCCGAAAAAAATTCTTTTGCATATTGTTTTTCAAAATGATATTTAAGGCGTGCCTAGATCGAAGTAAAGTGAATGATTTAGTGGGGGCAAGTACGGGTTGGCGATTAAGATTGCGTCCCAGTGAGGATTCACAATAAACTTCTGATAGATAGAAGTCCAAGTAAAATCACCAGATGGCAACAGAGGCTGGTTTGAGAATCATAATGGAGGTGGGGTTATGCACACAAACGGAGTTATGCTCATAGTTTGATCCTTCTGATATGCAAGAACCTAATTTCAAAGAATAATCTATTGAAAAAAATCAATCACAATCCCTGCTTCCCAATGCGCGCGGTTCCAATAATTAGAGGGTATTAAAGAACTTTAGATAACTTGGTGAAATTCAACCCGAAGATCTATTGAGAATATTAGGGCCCGCTTAAGAGATCCTCAATTCTCACAATTGAGAGATTTTTACATCTATTGGAGATGAATTGCCGGCGTATCAACTACTAATTAACTCCTTGCATATAGATTGTCATATTATAAGCTTATAATGTGCCACCAATGAACCACTTAATAGATGAAAATCTGATGGGGGCCACTGAACTTTATTGGCTTTAACACTTACAATAGCTCTGTTTGACCTTCTAGTAGATCAGCCATTAACCATTTTATAACACTTAATTAATAGTGGCAATGATTTATTAGTCTATGTCAAAGGTTCACCTAACAACCATAGCACTGTCATTGACTTCGTTTCTATTAGTAGGTAGCTCACTTATTTCAGGAGCTGATGCACAACGTTAGCACTGTAAAATAACTACGTAACGACAACCCTGGAAAAGCATCTTTTCCATCTGCGGTAACGACGGAATTTTTGCCAAACAATTCAGTAATGGCATCTTTAGATCTCACCCAATCAATATCGTGCATGATTGACACTCTTTGGTTTCCTCCAGTTTCACCGTATGCTACCTCATAATTTCCTGCTTTAAGGTTAGACAATTGTTTTGCAACTTCTTGCAGTGAGCCTTCAAGAATTTCTTCCAGTATTACTACGTCTGCATTAAATGCCTCCAAAATATAAACAATTCTTGTTACACGTTTGGGGTCTCGATCTTGAAAAAACCTTATATTCCATGCAACCACGTCCAAAAACCTATAAATTTCCGCTAACGCCTTGCTGAATCGGATTTGGTTATATCAAGAAGAATAGTCGGGGTAAGAATACATATCATCGACAAACCGTTCCTTACCTTGAGAGGGATCAACCTCTGTTCTGGTCCCGTAAGGCCCATGAAGGTTTCAATTATATGTTCCCTTTTAAATATCCATAGAGCTCCTTCAGTTCTGTCACATCGTGTACACAGATTTTTAGATAATGCGAGCGTTCACTCCTTAGTAGAGATAAAGAATTGACAAAAAAAGTCCTGATAGAGTCAGATTCGATACTATGCAATTTATTCCAATGCACGTCCTCAAAAGGTACAGGACTACTATAATCTACTCCAGTACGTGGTTGAAGTCCAGCTAATTTTTATAAATCTATATATCATTTCAATATGCTATAGTATGGAACCTACATTTCCATAACAAAAAAGAAATGTGGCGAGAAACTACTTTCATTTAGTCACCCTGAGATGATCCAAAACATTTCCGTCATTTAACTTTGCGAAAATGTCAGTTTTTGTCCCTTTGAATCGAAAAAGATGATACCCATAAAGCTTACTATCATTGTCGGGGTAAGCAAACGAGGTCAACGTATTCTTAGGTTCATCAAATTTGCGGGCCGGTAGGTATTAGCATTGTTGAATCCAAAAGGTGAATATCAATCTAAATTGATAAGGCTATTGTTCGTCTAATTCTTTGAAAACCTTGCTGTCATCAAATAAGATGGGTTATGAAATTAGAGAGTTAGCCATTTGCATAGGACAGTGAATCTACCCCTCCCCACATGCACACGTAACATTCAATGAATTCACATCACAAGGCAGTAAATTTATTTATATTGTGTATTCTCCACAGTGGTGATAATTAGGTATTTGTCTTACAAAACTCTGGAGATCTCCGGATTTTTGTCGACGCTGCCCTTGCTAACGCTACTTATTTCAGTTGAGTTGGGGTGTCTGGCTAATGTTAAATTGATATCTAATTTACTAATGCTTTAGAGAATCTAGCTTTACTGAAAAGGGAACATGCAAAGAATCGGGTTGAATTAGCGTCCAGTCTATGTATGATTCAACTCTATTGGCTTGCAGTCGATAGGAAGGTCTGTAATATCTTGTTGATTTCGTCTGGATACTGCGCCATTATTGCATGACCATCATCTTTGACCTGGAGAAGCCAAGCACCAGGAATTTTTTCTGCAAGGATTAAAGAATTAGCATATGGCATGTAAGAATTGTCATCGGTTCCAGTTATGATCAAAGTAGGCTTGCCTATTTTCGCAGGCTCGTCACACGCTCCAACCCAGCGGTTGCCTCCCAACTTTTATTGTGCTAAATCGAAATCAGACAAGGCATTAGAATGAAATATATTTTGACAGGTCACAATTCCACAATGCTAGCATTTACGATATTGATTGAGCTATGGAGAGAACCTCACGTATTATGGAAAACGACCAATGGTAGTTTCAGGAATCCGACCACTCGAACTGCTGTTTTATCCGTACGATACAAGAATTAGTGGTTCGCACAATCTCACTATTGTGAGATAGCCTTAAAATTTCAAACATACGTGGTAAAGACTTGTGACCGAAATCCTCCAATTGGTCCAATAATACACTGGTTTCATCGACATTGGGACTTGCTAGTATTTTATCTTGTAAAACTTTCATTTGTTCTTCTTCTGTTAACATTAATACTACTTGCATCCAAGTGGCATTTAAGTAGTTTGTAGTCGCGTCGAAGCTGAAGCAAATCTTTGAATCGTTTGAAACAGGAGTGTAACAACCATTTCAATTTATTTAAGCTTGTCGAGACTTGGCTTAACCCTTTCCCTCGCCCAAATACAGAAGTCTCAATTCGTTCTCCCTCACTTCGCTGGTCCATGAATCCTAATAGTGAACTAATATACTGTTGGCCCAGTGATACATGGATACATGATCCATTTTCGAACTTAATTTAGATTTGTCTTACATCTCAATATAATGTTATCTTGATAGAGGACCATTCTAGAATATTTTGCTGAACACTAGTGTCTTGTCGTCACCATAAATTGTTATTTAATATTATCTTCTGATTTTGTTATGCTAATACCCTGTGTACACTAAAGGGATTCCTTTGGCGTTCGATACTGAACTGAATTAAACAGTATCTGCGCCTGTATTACTTCGAATTTTTTATTATTAATTGACGAACTCGAGATGAACAAACTTTGATTCGAAGACAATTGTCTATCACACGCACATTTAACTGTTGTACTAACATATTTAGAAGAGATCTCCGATCAACTTCTCTATTGTTAGAAAGACAGATTCACTAAAGATAATAATCGCGTTTGCTTATTGATGATTGTATTGAGATGTCTGCTATCGAGATCTCTTGTAATATAGTTACGTGGATTAATGCTTCATATCTTTGATGACTGGCCACTTTTCCTTACACAATGAGCCCATCACATTCTTGTTCAGATTCAAATGAGTCTGTACTAACTCTGGAGGTGTTAAAGCCAGCCATTGGTTTAGCGAAACATCTTGAAAATGTGGACTTCGAAATATTTCAAGGAAACGTAGCGGCGTTCTACCTATATTTTCAACATAGTGTCCATAAGCGAACGGAACAGTGCCTAGATCTCCAGCTTGATAATTGAAAGTTCGTGCATTGCCTTCTGATGCAAACACACCCATCCGTGCCCTTCCCTCAGTGTAGTACTGCCACTCTTCAGCGTTAGGGTGCCAATGCATCTCCAGCATACCCCCAGGTTCGATCTCTACTAGCCCTACTGCGATCGTCGATGCAGCAGGGAAGGTAGTTGAATCAACAATTCTTACTTTGCCTCCGCTCGTCTTCACTGACTGCTGCGCTGAGAAATGACAGCTGAATGATCGTTCCCCGTACGAATCGCTTACCATGTCTGTTGAGAGAGATGGTGGAACCTCGCCTTGAAAGATATATCTTGTTCGATCGATGTCAGCTGGAAGATTGGCAAAATCACTTTCTAAGACTCCAAAATTCTTTGCCAGCACCTCTTTCGGTGTATGTGCAAACCAATCTGTTAGCAGAAAAGTTGCATCTTCAGAAAAGGAACCGTCATCAAATACGAGAAGGAACTCGCAGCCTTCTTCCAATCCCTGAATTGAATGTGGAACACCAGCGGGAAAGTTCCATAAATCCCCAACTCCGACATCGTCAAGGAAATTGCGTCCGTCTTGGTCAACTGCGCTTATTCGAGCACGCCCATCGAGCATGTACGCCCATTCTGCTTGCTTATGCCAATGCAACTCTCGGATCCCACCTGGATTCAAACGCATGTTTACTCCAGCCAACGTGGTGGCTGCAGGCAACTCTCGCATAGTAACTTGACGTGCCCACCCTGCACCCTGGAGTCGATTGTGTGCCATGGCGAAAGAAAATTTCAAGTTGGGTAAGGTTCCGTGATCAGTTCTTGGCGGGGTGAGTACGTCTGGGTTCTGTCGATCTAACTCTATGTTACGGGGGCCAGGATCAGTACCGCCCACGTTACCTTGGATAGGTTCAGGTGAATTCTCTGACTTCAATTCAAGAGATACGAAGGTGAGGAAGGCATAGTTTCGTATGAGGCGTGAATCGTGATGACAGCCAGCATATTTTGCGGTTTAGTACGATATTATTCTGTTCTTGATGGTACCATTTAACAGATAACTCACATATTGTTGTTGCTTCTTCTATCAATTCGGATGCATTTTAAGTTTCGTAAGCAACTTAAAAAACTTTTGACAGAATGTCAGTTAGGTGCAGTTGTTCGACATAGTAGTAGCCATCTTCCATCCATTCGACTGTCATGAAAGGAGTGCATTGAGTTAAGGTCTAACAGGGTATTGATTCAGGGAGTTTTGTTGTTTAGACATTGTCTTTATTCTACTCTTGTTTAGTGTGGAGAGAAAGCACTATGGGACTTGAATGAGACTTGAATGAGACTTGAATGAGACTTGAATGATGGTAAAAAGTCATCAGAAATTGTCCATCTTGAATATTACATGAATCCATAATGGATATCAGGTTGCATAGATTGTTCAGAAGTATAGCCAGAGGGACCAAATGTGAGGCGTACGTGAACGAGAAGTAAATTAGTTCTATTCATATACAAAATTAGTGAATCTACAATTTTGCACGGAATTGAAAACATTGAAAACCAAATTTCCATTATCATAAAAGGGAGGACATCACGCAAAATAAGAATCTGAAGTACACATGCTCGAGAGCTAGATCGCGACATCATCAAAGTTACAAGGGAGAATTTATGGTATGTGGGCCACGACAGACATAATGGGAATATGGTATTGGAAAGAGATGTAATATGAGGCCGATGTGGATCCCAACTCGAGAAAAACATGTGATGGATATATTGAGGCAGCGATGTAGCTAAATTCAGTACTTCGGCCTAAAGGAATAGAAGGAATTCATCTTACTGAAGCTGGGCATTCCCCATATCTATGGTATCCATATCTTTCTTTGGATGTTTGGTGGAGATATTCTAGAACAGAGAGAGGGACATCCCACAAAGGATTTCCTACTTCTAATAGCTCTGCTGGCCTGAATGCACTTTCCTGTATACAGGATCTAGTTAATGCGGGGATAGAGTCACAGAAGGAGCACTACTGGGGTAAAGAATTTACTGACAGGAATTTCGCAGTTATAATAGAAGGGTCATGGATGCAAGTTATATGCAAAAACCTATTCAAGATTCTAGAGACAAAAATGAATTTGAAAATCGTATCTGATTTCTTCCTATGTTTCCAGTTCCTGTCGAAGGTACCAAACTTCTACGCTAATGGGAGGATGGGAATTTGGTATTCATAGCACATCTCGTCATAAGGATTTGGCATGGAAATTGATAATGTTAATGCTGGAACCAAATATACTTGCACCATGGTTAGTAGAACAAGGTTTTCTGCCGACTCAAGTAGCAATAGGAAAAGGGGAATCCCCTTCCTAAACATCAACTTATACCCCTTACTAAGGATAAGATGATTTCTACTATTCCATTTGGAGGATCTAGACCAAGTATCCCTGAATATCCAGAGATTGCTCAATATATTAGGGAAGTGTTAGTTGCAGTTTATTATGGTACATAGGATCCTAAGGGAGCATTAGATGATGCGGCTACAAAATCTGCAATTGCATTGGGATGGCAAATATAGCTTAGATATTCTGGATTCCTTTGTATTTGAGATTTGAAGAAGCGCAAACAGGATCTGTATTGAAACCAGCGATATACCATTTATACGTATGTGTTGACAAATTTGTTATTAGAATGCGTCATGTACAATTAACACCTGTTAGCCAATGAGCATTCTACCATGTTGAGACAATAGCAAAATTCTCTTTAACTTACATTATGGAGCGTAAGTTCTTATATGTATAACAACTACCTATAAATAATGAGCAACAATCCAAAATTCATGGTTGATGCAAGCACCATA
>JAATVR010000730.1 GCA_014523665.1 Nitrososphaerales archaeon TH526 | reverse complement strand
TATAATGATCTTCAATGCGTCGTCATCCAAAGGCGGAGAGTTATCGTTTCTGGACAATACCGTGGCTGCGTATAAGGATATGATAGATCTTAGAAGAGGCAATCTAACTACTATAGCATGGGAATGGAAATAGAGCTATATACTAATGCAATGGAATAGAATATATGCTGCATAAATAGAACATATGTTGTCGTGAAAATTAAAGACCAGACCGATTTAATTGAAAGTATCGAACATATTGCTAATAGTCTTCCGAGATTTGTCCGCAAGAAATTAACACAACAAATATCAACAGAAAATGCTGTTACCATCATTGAATTCATAAAATATCAGAAAACTGAAAGCAATATATCGGACGATACGAGGAATATAGTGGTTAGGTGTCTAATTATACTTGCAAAGTTCACAAACAAGAATTTCAAACAGTTTACAAGAGCCGAAATAATTAATTATCTTGACAGTTTACGAAAATCTGAAGAAGTTGATCCAGCACATAAATGGAACTTACAATTTTAGAAGACAAATATTTTTAAAATTTTTCAAATGGCTCTACAGTCCAACTGAAGAAGCTAGAAAAAGAAAGATTCCAGAAGTTATGCAGGATATTCCAATGCTGAAAAGAAAAGAACAGTCAATTTATAAGCCCGATGACTTGTGGACCGTAGAGGATGATCATATATTTTTTAAATATTGTCCTGATAAAAGAATCCAATGCTATCACGCCATCTCGAGAGATACATCTGCAAGACCTAGTGAAATACTAAGACTACGAGTTAAAGATATTAATTTCAAGCTTGCTGGCGGCAAAACATATGCGGAGATTTCGGTTAATGGAAAAACTGGCTCGCGAATAATCCCGCTTTTCAACTCAATCCCGTACATAAAAGATTGGATAAAGAACCATCCACAACCGGGCAATTCCAATGCGCTTCTTATACCGAGTATGAATAGAGCTACATTTGGTCGAAAATTGTCTTCGCAATCACTTAATATAATTTATCATAAATATAAGACAACAAGATTTCCACAATTACTAAATGATGAGAACATACTAGTAGAAGATAAAAACAAAATAAGAGAGTTATTGAAGAAACCATGGAATCCGTACATTAGACGCCACTCAGGATTGACCGAAAAAAGCAAGATGAAACAGATTAATGAAATTCAGCTAAAACAGCTCGCTGGATGGTCCGCCCGCTCTCAAATGCCCCAGAAATACATACACTACTTCGGCAATGAAGCTAGTGAGAGTCTATTAGAAGCATATGGGATAGTCACTAGAAATCAAGAATTGGCCAAAACATTGCTCTACAAACAATGCCCGCACTGCAATGAACCAAATAAACCTGAAAGCAGATTCTGTGCTAAATGCAATATGATATTAACCTACGATGCATACAATGAAACAATTGAAAAAGAGAAACAAAGAGAATTAGAATTAAAAGATCTTAAAGAGAAATTAGAAGTTGTCCAAGAAGAACAAAATCAAAAATTCAATCAAATCATGGTATTGATACAAAAGAATCCAAAGTTAGCAAACATCAAACCAGAAATCTTGGTCGGAAAAACAAATTGAAGTCTACATATACTATGAATTTTCTTTAGTACGTTTAACAAATGTTTTGCGCATATCTTTCCATTTAAAATCCGTATTTAATGCAGTGAAAAGATCCGACATGACTGACTCAAGTTCAGGGTCCCAATTATATTTATTAAAACCTGGGATCAGATCTCGATAGATTGTCGCTTCAAATGAATCCTGTAAACTTTCTCGAAGAAGTACAAGTCTTTCGTGCTCATCTTCAATGCCCCAGGGAATGGAATATTTGACATGTTCCGAAAAGATATCAGCTAACATGTGAAACACCATAAGATATAGCCTATTCAGACTCTCGGTATCTTTAATTTTCTCAGGCCATTCAAAAATTGCTCTCACAGCATATCCCTTGATTAACTGTTCAAGAATTTTTCTTAAGTCTATATCTATATATACAGCATAAATTTCAGGGGCTACTTTTGATCGACTTGATCCTAATTCAATATCAATACTTTTTAAATTCTGCTTCTCCTGATAATCCTGGCTTGCTCTCTTTAACAGATTCAAATAAGATCTTCTGAAATTTTTAATGCCATTTTCTACCCTAGTAATCAAACTCTCTTTATTTTCAAATAATTGATGTCTCAGGGCATTTGTATCGTCAGTCCTCTCGATAACAAGACCATACTCCTCCACCAGCTTCTTGATGATTTTAAAGACAGGATTTCTAGATCTAATACCCTTTAGAGCTTTTACAACATCTTCGTTTGATGATCCAGGATTGTTTCTGATGTACTCAAAAACTTTTGCCTCATATTCGTCCAGAAACCTCGGTAGAACAGTTTGTTTTTGTTTGATATGCATTTTCTGATTGCTAGAGTCAATTTTCTCCCTCTTAATTATGGATTCAAGTCTTTTTTTGATATCTTCAATCTCTTTTACTTTAACGATAACGCTTGACATAGTATAGCAATCGTATACTGTATAGTATTTGAGGTATATTTACTATATGGTTACGCATACGTCTTATTGATGGAGAAGACTACAATATTAGTCGAGAAGACAACCAGAGATATTCTAAAGCAGCTGGGCACCAAGGGACAGAGTTACGACAATCTGATTAACTGGCTAATCAGAAATAAATCCCGCCAGATTAAAGACCAAAGTTCTTCAAAAACGGTGATATGAATCTATTGGAGAAAAAAGCAGGGATTCGCTTGATCGCTGAGCTGGAAACCCTCAATCAAGTGAATATGGACCCAATGGTGATTACTCCATGAGTCATAATAATATTACAACTGAAACCCATAAAAGCATTTGTGATGGACTTGGATGCTTTAATGAAGCAACAACCAAAATAAATGAAGAGATTGGTGACATGGGCAGAATTGAATTGCAGCTGTGTAATGACTGTCTTTTGAAGTTCTGGGAACAATAAGAGGTATCGAGATTTGAGCAAATACGATCAGTTACCACAGTGGATACAATCCCAAAACGGTAGTGACTTCTGTCCACTTAATGACGTAGCAGAAGAAGTGAGATCGCAATTACGTCAAGAAGACAAGTATACTATTACGATACATGGCTTCAGATACACAGTAAAAGATTATGAGGGAAAATGGTTGGTTTTTAGAAGAAGCGTTTCAGCTAATACTGTAAGAAAGACAACAACAACTCAGACCCCACGCCACACGGCCAAAGTGAGTAACGTACATGAGATTAAAATTATGTCCCTGAATGAAGCAAATGAGTGTATACGAAGTGAAAATCCAGAATACAATGTCTTTGGCAGTGACCCCGTGAAGATCATAAACAATGAGCCATGTGTTGTGATGGCAAAATATGCTCAACCCACTACAGGAGTGCAGGCTAAGTCATGAATCACGATAAATCTGGAAACTCACATCTAATTCCATTAGAGTTGAGTGAAGAGCTGAAAAACGAAGAGATCATAACCAGGTTCGAAAAAGATATGCGAACCAATTCTCTCATTCTTTCTTTAAACCACAAGTACAAAAAGAAATGTTTCATCTTTCCGATACCAACCAAAAGAATTGATTGGATTGACATCATAGCCAAAATTGCTAAAGCACTTAAAGCATTTGGAATGTCTCCCGGGCATATGTTGATGATAGAAGACGTCATGCATGATAACTACGAAATAGTCATCGGGATAGATACTTCTGATCAACAGAATCCTGAGAATGGTAAAAAGAAAGAGATATGCTACGTCCACAAATATACAGCAAACGGCTCATTACCACTACATAAGAGCCCTACTGGTGTTTTTCATGAAAGCAATAGTCAGTTTTCCGCGACTCAGGGCCAAAATGCCGTCCAAGAGCCTACACCGGAACCAGGTGCAGACCAATTTGTCAATACCGCAAACGTAGATCACGGGGATACCGCTACTACATCTAATACCAATAATAATAATAAAGATATTGATAATGACAATATCACTGCTGCTGTCCTAGCTAACCAGTTCTATAATAATAACTATAATTTAAAAGAAATTCATAGTAAAGAGAATTCTTTATCTAACCTAACCAGCTCCAGTCCTATAACTGAAACTAATCTGCTGCTTCTCCCTGATCATCAAACAACTCAAATAAAATTATACTCAAAGATGCCATATAGACATTTAAAATGCGACGCATGCGACGCATCTGACGCAACCGACGCAACCCGCAAGAGAACAGATACTAATAATAATAAAAAGACAAAAGCCGAGGAAGTCGGGTTGCCAGAAATACCCTGTCTGTATTGCGACTTTAAAGATCCCATAGAGTTTGATCTAAAGTCTTCACTATTTGGAGAAACACCGATGGAATCTAATCAGGTTGCCCATTGGTAAAAGTTCAATCGACGACCGGGCTGATTATGCTGTCACACTATCAAAAAAGAGACTTTTTGACTCTTTGGTAGACGATGAAGATGTAGATTATTTTGAAATTGATGATGGGGAGTAAATGATGTTAACAGAAATCACGACAGCTATCGGTAAAGAAACGACAATCAAAGAAAATCTAGACTTCATTTTAAACCATCTTAACAATCCGCTATTTCCGAGAAAAATCATGACTAGAGCTCTGGGTCATCAAAAAGAAGTTTTGGACGCACAAGAAGCGCTTGCATATTTTAAAGCATCTAATTATGAAGATTGTAGAGTAAATGCTTATCCATCTTATACTGAGTACCAGGGTATTAATCTAACATCTCCAAGTTTCATTATGATTGATTTAGATCTTAGACTTTGAACATTCACAAGAAAAGCTAGATAAAATATTACACAAAACACTCAATAAAATAAATGGAATACTTCATGGAGCTCATCCGACAGTACTTTGGACGGGCAACGGTTATCATATCTATCAACCAGTACATGGATT
>JAATVR010000729.1 GCA_014523665.1 Nitrososphaerales archaeon TH526 | reverse complement strand
TGATTAAAGCCTTAAGCGACTTTATTAAGAATCGTAGTATAAAGCAAGGTTATAACTAAATCTAATAATAGAATGGGATCTGTTTGTCTTTGCACTTAGTAATAAAGAGTACTCTAGTCAGAGAACTCTGATAACTAGAATCAATGCTGACAAGACTTTAATAACACTAGCATTTTGTTCCAACACGACAATATTTTGTTTTAAAGTCTTTGAAAGTCTTTACGATATACAAATATTGTAGCAATACTTATTCGAACATGAGAACCTTACATTCCCACTAAAGATAATAACACACTTCATTTCAAGGTTTCGATATCAAATGGTTCTCGTAGCGAATATAGCATATAAAGCATCTTTTTGATATAATTCCTTTTTAACGGATATTTAATTAAATTCTCTTGATAAAACTCGATTAAATGGTCTACAAGGCAGTCGATATCTCGTTCTTTTCTTTCTGATGACGAATAGGTAAGTATCCTAGAATACCAGTACTCTATTAATACTGCTTTTGTTCTAACTCTAACAGAAATGCATATAACTTTTCTTCCAAATGACCGCACCTCGCTTCCATCATCATCATTATTATCGCGTTTAATGATAACCATGACTAGAGCAAATATAAACTATGATTGATCAGCCTATCACAGTTAGAGCTTGAACCTACGCGACGAAGAAAAGGATGAATTTCATAAATAAAAATGCTATTATATGCCCACCAAAGAATCATCTGAATAGACTCTTTTATTCATGTGAATGATTCTTCCGCTTTTCCCATTCGTTTTGTCCTTTCCTCGTTACCTTTCTGTTCTTACTGACTAGACAGATAATTACCTATTCGAGGCTTGTATCCTTAATGCCGTCTTTATCCCTTTGTCAAAGTAATGCCACAGTTAACTTACCGAGTCTACTTCTTCCGCCTCTGCATACAAAGACCTTATTAGCAATGAATTCTATTATGATCTATAGAGGGGAAAGTTCACTTTTGTCTGACGTAGACTACAACATAGATTCAGGCAAAGATTACTTAGAAGGTACGACCAAGTTTAAACCTGTAAAGGTCGAATTGAATGTTTCAAATGCAAAGACAGAACAAGTCCATTATTGGATCAACGAAATAACAAATCACTTGTGGCATGATCAATAGTAGAAACTACTTTAGCCTTATCAAATTTATGATCTATGATTGCTAGAATACCCGTTGCTTTAAGTATCCTATCAAGCTCTCTTATAATAGGATCAGGATTCTTGAAGTCGTGAAGAACATAGAACAGTAGAACAACGTCTATTAAAGAATCTGGTCATTCAGGGGTTGGGGTTTGTATGAATGTAACATCAGCCAACCATGAACAACTTTTCTTTGTTGCCCTAACAGTGTCAACAATTTGATAGCATTTCTCTTCAAATTATAATGGTGCTACATTGATAACGTTAAATCACGAATGAATCACTAGAAGAAATTATGTCGACTAAATAGAACCGATATATATGCTCTGCGGCTTGATCTCTTTACCTGCTGTTGACAATTTTAGTCCTCTTTCCGCTTGGTTTTGCATTGATTTAATATTTATGGACGCGCTACACCGGATGTCGCTCTAGGTCTAACGATTGTGATCTCATCAGTTAAAGTCCATTCCATACCTAGCCTAACCTTTGCTGTCGACTTTCGCGCGCATACTAAGAAGTTTGAGCAACAGATCGTTTTCTTCCTTCGCGAGTTGCTGGACCGAGCGGTTGCCGGCTTCTCCCAAAACTCCATCGATGATCTTTTGCTTGAGCTCAGGTGTGATCTTCGGATTCCCGAGAGCATTCATGACAGGTGACAAACCAACAAAAACCCCTTCAAGGAAATGTTTAATCCCGCCTGCACCACCAGCGAGATGAAATTGCAGATTGGGCCCCATTATTCCCCAACGAAGTCCTGGCCCCCAGCTCACGGCATCGTCCGCATCAGCTACGCCCAATACGTCCTGCTCAATCAGATACAAGACCTCTTTATAGAGAGCCGTTTGGAGTCGGTTTGCAACATGTCCTGGAATCTCCTTACGTAGACGGATTGGCTTCTTGCCAATCGAGGAATAAAACACCATCGCCTGGTCGAGTGCATCCGTCGACGTCTTGGTGCCACCAACCACTTCTACCAGTGGAATGATGTGCGGCGGATTAAAAGGATGTCCAATTAGGACGCGTTCGGGATGCTTGCATTTCGACTGCATGACGCTTGGTGTTATTCCCGACGAACTCGATGCGATTAGA
>JAATVR010000728.1 GCA_014523665.1 Nitrososphaerales archaeon TH526 | reverse complement strand
TTAGACTATAGCTAGAATAACATCCAAGAACCAAGTGCTAACTAACATTCAGAATCGATTGTTATAGATGTAATACTCAATCTCTGAACGCTTATTCACTGTGATCCATCTAAAATTTATGGTACAAATAGCTAATCGAAGAAGGAGAATCAAGGATATATTTAATGTGGAGAATTACAATTTTGCTTCTAGTGGGTCTAACAGCTGCTTCATCTTAGCGCAAGAACATCAAGGTGTTCGGAAAGCACAGGCGATGATTGCAATATCAAAAGGATATCAATAGTTTAATGCAGAGTGCATAACCAATGTCCTATTTTCTTACGTCTTCATATTCAATTTGTCCATTAGCATCAACCTTAAATGCATATGCTTCTTTCATATCCCTTTTTCCACTATGAGTAAAAACTAGTACGTTTTCCATCTGTTCTGATATGTACAATACCAAACTGCGTTCTCTTAAACGCAAAGAAGACTTCTTCTGGTGTATCCTCGGTAGTCATCGAGAAAAATGCACCACTAGCGATAATTACGTATGACATGATTAGTAAAGAATTACAAAGGTGATATATCGCAAACCTTTGAAGCGATATTTATTGCCACAAAATGACTCATTATATGACTTAAGAAATATTTTATTACTAAAATATAGGGATGCAATAAGTTATTCGATATAGTAAGGCACACTGCCAATCATGAGTTGATATCACCAGTGATGTCATATCTCAATATAGAAATATATGACCTGAATTCTAAAATTTAGTACAACAGATTTGTCAGATTCAGAGAGAACTAATAATTCATTTCTTCAGAGAGGAGGCAAAAAAATAGAAGTAACAAAAGTGAATAATGCTTTGTTAGTTTTAACTACTGATGAAGCGGAGCCCGAAGAAGTTTACGTTAATACGCTTAAACTTGATGGCGTGAGATCATGCTCTCTATTCATATTCAAGGAAACCATCGAACCGGAAAGACCAAATTGGATAGACGACCTAATAGAACAAAAGATAGCATTGTCATCAAAATCCAGGTGAGATGCTACTAAAGCGGCAGAGACTATTTGACATAGTGACGACAAAAGATCTTCTGCACTCTTGCCACTAGACAGTCTTGATCATCTTTAAGACTTCGTCTTCTGTTTCGGTCAGCCCAGGATGACAGTCCTTAGCATGTATCAATGCATTAACGTCTTCAACCCCCTGGGGAGATATAAGTGTCCAACCACACGGGCAGCTGAGCATTTTTGCCATTAATTGTGTTTGTAAGCGCGTTTCGTATATACTTTTTTCACTCTATGTTGCCTATTGACTATCACCTGCATGATATAGACTTATGATGACTTTGGTGTGAGATAAACAAATTTTACTAATCGAAAGTGTACTACCTCCTTTAAGTCACCAGTGTTTGAATTAACTTATTTTATCCCATATATTCCATTTTTTATAAATCAAACTTTTTCATGCATATCAAGTATAAGTCTGAAGTAAACAGTGACCAGTGATATGTTTGCAATTAATTCACTACCTGTGTGGTCGTGTAGATACTATCCCATATGGAAGAATAGAAGATAAAGAGATACTAATGCCATAGATGGCCTCAACTGCGGAACGTTGTGCGGAGCGTCATACATTGTGTGGCGTCAATAAAAATCATCTCGAGATGTTCCCTTTTTAGTGAGGGTAGCGTTGCTAATCAGTATACAAAGGATCCACAATTATATGATGTAAATATAACACAAGTAGCCGTCTCCAGTAGTATTCGAAGTTTATCCCTCCATATACCTGATAACGAAATCCAAACGTCTGTTACGTTTTGAAATCACCTTTCACAGAACCATCTTTCTGAAAGAGGTAAGTACTTGCCGACGACATATCCCATAATCCATACTAGATTAGTAGATGTTTGTTTTTGTAGGAACTATCTAACTATTAGTAGAGCAGGCGTGGTAACGGAGATGTTAGTACAAATTCCTTATTCTAACAAAATCTCAACTCATCCAAATTAATGCCATCTACCAATCTCGTAATGTGAGGGTGTATGCATCAGCCCATGATAATAATCAAACCCAAATAGATTCTGCCATAAGTAAGAACATTCCAACAATAGAGCCAGGACAAGAGATACAATTCGAACTCATCCCTAATCCGTCAATCAAGTCAGTATTGTCCCTTTATTTAGGCTCACCTCGTATAATAGAGCGTCAAATAGATCGAATGTCAGTCATAGAGCAATCAACAGATCCTCTCTCGCAATTCGTATACGCCTTGAAGGCCCCTGAAACTAAAAGACAGTGGCCCAACAGATTGAAAGTTGTTTTTAACTTCTTAGGGCTTGCTGGGAATCTTGACGAACAGGCTAAAGAGTTTATGACCCTATGTAAGGAAGGAGGCATAGCGTTAGTTCAGGACAAAATAATAGGATTCATTTCCTATCAGGTCCAAAGAGCCCAGAACGGAGAAATTTCTCTCTCGACTATTCCAAACTACTTGAAAGCAATGAAATTATTTTGTGAAATGAATGATATTCATATAAGTTGGAAAAAAATTTCTCGAGGCGTTCCTAGAGGAAGACAGGCGGCTAACGACAGAGCACCAACAAGGGAAGAGATTCAACGATTATTAGAATATCCTGACAGGAGGATTAAACCTATCGTCTACACAATGATTTCTTCCGGAATTAGAATTGGCGCATGGGATTTTCTCAAGTGGAAACACGTTAAACCATTCCAAAATGAAAATGGTGAAATTGTGGCAGCAAAACTGATTGTCTACGCAAACGAAGTAGATGAATATTATTCGTTCATGAGCCCGACCTCATACAAAGTGCTAAAGGATTTGATAGACTTCCGTGTTTCTTATGGTGAGAAGATAACAGGAGAGTCATGGCTAATGCGAGATATTTGGCAGACTACAAACACCGATTATGGCGCCAAGAATGGTCTTGCTACTGTCCCAAAGAAACTCAAAAGCAGTGGAATTAAGCGTCTGATTGAAAGAGCATTATGGGAGCAAGGAGTTAGACAGCCTCTCAAAGAAGGTGAAAGACGACATGAGTGGAAAGCAGCCCACGGTTTCCGCAATTCTACAAGACCCATGCTGAACAGGTAATGAAACCAATCAATGTAGAGATAACTATGGGTCATAGCATTGGTATTTCTGCCAGTTACTATAAACCGACAGAATCTGAAGTTCTCAAAGACTTACGTGCAATCGATTTACTGACAGTTAGTAATGATAGCATATCGCTTAAAAAGCAGGTCGGAGAACTACAACAGAAAAGCAAAGATAATGAATATATTATTAGAGGAAAAATGCAGGAGAGAGACGAGGAAATGAGATCTCTTAGCGCCCAATTACATTTAATGCAGTCACAAATGCAGACTATATTGTCCATCATGTCGCAAACAGATTCACAGGACATTAAGAAACAAATTGCAGAACAGCTCATTCAACTTAGGTTGTATAAAGCAGCCGATTGACAATGGTCTATCCCCTCAAATTTTATCATTTTTCTGCAGTTCTCTTAGAAAGCTAGGATACACCCACTCCAGTAGGACATCGGCAAAAGAAGAATAGTCAGCTAATACTTTAGAATAATCTTTTGTGATTCTTTCAAATCTTCTTTGTACCCCCCCTTTCCAAACACTTTATTTCTTTCTCCTGCTGCTCATTTCTATTGTTTTGTTGCTTAGGAGGTAGTTGTTTCAATTGTTGGTCTCGTTTCGATTGATACTGGCGAAGTTCTTCGAGAATGATTTTTGTCCTTGTATCTCCCCAAAATATTGTATCCCATTTCACTTCCTCTTTGGTGGGTAGTCTGAAATTTTTCCATGTTAAAAGCATTCGCTCAACAGAAATTCGATGCAATAGTGTGCATTCAATAATAAACTTTCTTAATGCCCCATTAGCGATATCGTATCTGATCTCATCAAGATAAAGAAGAACAGATGATCTAATACTCTTAATCAGACCTTCTTGTTCCAGTAACTGAAAGTATTCAGTTGCTTCACCTCTTGTTGGCTTGTTATACCAAAAGGAATCTTCAGTTTGATCATATTGTAAGGCCTCATTAATTGAAATACCAGGAAGCTGGTAAATATAGTAGAAACTACCTTCTTTTTGAGAACTCTACAGATAATTTATTCTATATGTAGTGATATCTGGCTGATGATATTGTTCTCTTGGAAAGGTATAAACCTCGACAGGTTCCTTTATCTTCTTTTGCTCGTTCTTGGAGATGCCAATTTGCTTCGCAATAATCTTACTCTTAACTACGGTTTGCTTCAGTTCCTTTCTTGATATATGAATTTTGGATAAAAAGTATTCAAACTCTTTCTCACTACTAAAGAT
>JAATVR010000727.1 GCA_014523665.1 Nitrososphaerales archaeon TH526 | reverse complement strand
GCTTAAACATGTCGAAGCTCAAATCCATGAACAGATAGAAAGAACACCCAGATCTTATGCTAGTGTTGCATATGATACATTGTGGGTAGCAGCGCTAGCCGAGAATTATACTAATGCTACGCATGACGTTAATTACTTGAAAAATACAATAGTGAAGATAGCTGATTCCTATAATGGAATCACAGGCAACACAACTTTAAACCAGTTAGGAGATAGGAAGTATGGAGATTATGATTTTTGGACTGTACAAGATAGCGAGAGTAATTCCTATATTTGGAAGAATATTGGCAAATACGTACCTAATATAAGAACTCAATAATCGCTTGGCAACCGGATCATGCGAATAAGCATGGTGGAAGACGTTGTGTCTGTTGTATCTGTGGATTACAGAAGACTATTAGTCGACTCGAACAACACCCTTCAGTGCTTGAAAATAATATCAATACCACAATCCTAAATCCAGAATTTAATCAAGAGGATATTATCTCAACGAGAATTAATACCATCACTAAATTGTCACAAGAATGAAAATGAAATGCCTGATTATAATTTTCAATCTGAGTCATCCTATAGGAAGGATGACTATGAAGGGTCTGGTCTGTATTTGATGATATAGTGTGAATGAGGATGAAAAAATTATCGCTAATTCAAAGATATCAGTGGCTAACCGTGTAGCATGGGGTGAAACAATGCGTCTATCATTTGAAGAAAAGGAATGACAAGTATCACATGCATCACCTATACCACCTCTATCTGCATTGTAAACATTAGGGCGATCGTCATAGGCATCACCTGACATGTAACATTTCCACTTCAAAGCCTTAAATATTGTGGTTCCCCTCACAGTTTATGGGAATAGTAGAAAATCCATTCGGATCTTTGTCGAGTGAGTGTAAGACAGGTAGACATGACGCCTGTCCAGGTCAGATTATTTCTCCATCAGGACCTACTAACTGTCAATGCCCACATCACAAGAATATGCCCTTCCAGTTAGGTCAAGAGGAAGGAACAGTTGAAATGCGTAAAACATACAAGTAGTAGATAAAACATAGAACAAAATATCGTCCTAAAATAGTCCTAGTTAGTCATTCTGTCTTGACTTGGATTGCATTGGCTTGGTGTCTTATCTCTTTGCTGGTCGGTCGGGTATTGGCTAGTAAAACCTTTCTTACTTTAAGGATTTACGCAGTTTATCCGGTATATCTGGTAGATAGCATATTTATTGTCAAAAAAAGAAGGTTTCTTGGGTGCTAATCCTTCCTTTATCAGGGCATTGAAGGTCAGGGTAGATGAGGATACCAACTACGAGCAACAGATATCATTTTACAAGAGTTCATACCCTTTCCGTATACAATCTACAGTTCTTACAGAATATGTTTGTGATAACTGTTGTATTCGGAAAGGATCACAAGAATATGCTTGCCCATGTCAAGCAGATGCTTGAGTAGAACAATGGCATAGTGGCCATTCATCCTAGATTCAACAAACTAATCACTGCCCTTCGTACGGCTGTGGAAAATGGTGAAGGAACGCTTGATAAGGAAACAACTAGTGACTCGGATTGACGTTACTTGTTCACCGATCCTCATACAAATAAGACACTACAAATAGAGTGGATAGACCCTGATTCGTTTTACCTTCACCTTTTCTTGACCCTTGTCTCTGTTCTTTTTATGGGGCACGTTTATACTCAGAAGATTCTAACATTGAAATTTTTTTTGATCTAGTCGAGGTCTAGATATTTTCTTGTGCGTAAGTTCATGACCGCTGGAGACCCGGGAACAGGCGGCCAAGGGATTCGTGCACGAGCTCAATCGCCTCGCCCCCTTTGAGCCTCGCGGGGTCCTCGATCTCGGGCACGGTTTGGCCGAGCTGCTTGGCCAGTTCCAGAAATCCCATAGTCACGGCTTGCGCGAGGGGTGAGAGCGGCGCGTCGAGCGGTACCACGGATTTATCGAAAATGGGCACTGGCCGCGCGACGACGTCAGGCCAGTTCTCCGGCTCTCGCGGAACATCGAGGGCGAATACCCGGCTGAGGTCGGGAGCGTCGGCGTCGCGGGCGGTGAATGGCAGACCAAGGTTCCATCTCTCACGCAGCGTGCGGATCACCGACGTGTTTCGGTAGGTATCGGTGACGACGGTCTTCTCCGGGATCCATGGCGAGATTGCAATCGCCGGGACGCGGATGCCTAGGCAGTTGAAGGTGAAGCCCATCTGCCCGGGCGGTCCGGCCGGATCGGGCGGAGTGGCGGGCGGCGGAGGGACGTGGTCGTAGGTTCCACCGTGCTCGTCGAAGACGACCATAAGCAGCGTATTGAAGCAGTTCGAACCGGTCTGCGATGCCGATGAACGAATCGCGTTGTAGACCCGGGCGAGCAGATCCTCGCCTGCGATCAGCGAAGACGGCGGGTCCAGGTTAACATCGGGGGTCTGCACGATGAACGCCGGGTGCATGTCGTTGTGGGCGTGACCGATGATCTGCGGCTCTATGAACGAGTAGGCCGGCAGTTTGCCATTGTGAGAATCCTCGAAGAACTGGTCCGTCGACAAGAAATGTGTCGCGAACCTCGTGCGTAGACGCGGGGCGTGGATCAGGCCGGTCAGCGAGTAAAGTGAAGGCGGGTCGCAATAGACCCTCCAGGTCAGGCTGTGCGCCTCGAGCCGGTCGAATAGCGTCTCGGCACTATTGTGCGCCGGGAAGTTCCCGTACGGCGCGTTGACGACCAGGCCGGAGGCGGTCCCGGCGTGGAAAAACGAGCGGTTGGTGAATGTCTGAGACGGCACATCCGCGAACCAGTGGTCGAAGGTCGCAAACCCGCGAGCCAGCACCGAGAGGACCGGCATCTGCTCGGGCGTGTAGCCGGTCATGATCTGGCTGTACTCGTCATAGGTCGGCTGCCGGCCCATCTCGGCGATGAACGCGCTGATGTAGTCGGTCACGAACCCGTCCATCTTGGGCACCTGATCGGGATTGGCCGGCGCGTTGAAAGGCACAACCATCCGCTCGCCCGACACACCGCGGTTGCTGAGCGGATCGATGTGACCGAACAATTGGGTATTGATGTGCGGGTACTCCTCGCCCGGATCGGGATACGGGGTGTTCATGTTCTCGGCCACGCCGTAGTGCACCACGCCGCGGTCCGCGCCGTGCTCAGCCCAAGGCGGGATCGGGTTGCTGAGGTCCTTGCCGATGACGCCCTCGAAGGACTTCACTTCGCCTGGCTGGTATAGGCGGCCGAGCAGATGGTCGAACGAGCGATTCTCGAACATCATCACCACGACGTGATCGAGGGCATTCTGACGGTCGAGTTCAGCCATTTCTGCTCTTACTCATCGCCAAAGTACTCAACGCTCTTAGTAACATCAGGACGTTCATTCGACTCCTTCCATTTATATTCACATTTAGTCTTTTGATTCGATAGTATCCCTGATCTGGAGTTGCTGCTGCTGCTGTAGTCATTTCTCTTTTTCCTTCTCTTCATAAACTATATTCATCAAGACACTTTTCACAATACAAATATAGAAAGCGGGCTGGATTTTTACAGTTTTCTATCATACACTCGCGAACGCTCACTTGTGTTGCTATTGTTCCTAGGTTAAACTCGACCTGAATACTTGTTAGAAAAGAATGAAATATTTGTTCTAACGAAGATTAGAGTGTAGAAAGTCTATTTGACGTTTGTAGGTAACTCTAACTCTTATTGAAAACTAGGCTAGAGTTAGAGTTACCATCTTTAAATCCGTTATCATAACAACTTCTTCTATTCTCTTCTTGTAGCTGTGCATGGCTTCCTAAATCCACAGGATTGTTCATTGCATCGTCACATTCTTTCTTAGAATGACCTCCATCAGTACAAGCAAATCCTCAGGAAGAATTGTATTGATCTTGTCCGTTTTCAAAACACTCTTTTGCCCTATTTTTATCATACTTGCCTGCAAATCCTGCATCATAACCGTCTACCCAACAATCTGCTCCTTCTTCTGTAGCAGGCTCACTGTAATCTAGTCTAGGTCCTCCAGCATACACATCGGCTATGGGTGCTACTATCAAAAGGGATATGATGACTAGTAATTGAAGTTGCTTCATTGTTCTATTACACACCTTGAATCAGGAGGACAGTTTATGATCGTTGTAGTTTGTTTTTGATTGTTGTTTTGGCTCTGGCTCTGCGATTGGCTATCATCAGCATCATCATTTGGTGAATTTCTGTTTTCTTCTACGAATAGGTTAATGAATACATGTTCAGGTTGTTTAGCTTCCGAGTTGTACCCAGTACCACATGCTGATTCATCATAATAATTTGATCTTACACAGAAACGAAATTCACCCGTATCAATTAGACCACTTGGATATTGTAATGTAACTTTATTTGAACCTGAATGGATAACAGCATCATGTGTGAAGACTTTATCTCCATATTGATACGTATTTATTCTAACGTCGTCATTCAGATTTGTATCTACTGTTAGATAGAGCTTTAGTCCTTTACTGCTTGCTTGTAGTGCTATTGTTGGGGTTAATACTATGCCAGATATGACCGGTGCAGATATTATTATCATCTCAGTTGTAAATAACTTCATGCTCTTTATGGTCTCCCCACTTCATTCGAATACCTTCTTAAAGTACTGGCTATGCTGTTTACTTCATCTGATGTATTTACTATTTTTACTATTGCCATAGCTTCTCGCACATCTCTTGTATGTTCCCATACATATCTGACGATTGCCTGTATTGTTTCATGGTCTTTATCATACTTACGAGATAAGAGCTTATGACAGATCTCCATGAAAGTTTCCAGACTGTATTCAGGGAGATTAAGTTTGATAAATCTAGATAGTAATGGAGAAAGTATATTCGAAGTATCATT
>JAATVR010000726.1 GCA_014523665.1 Nitrososphaerales archaeon TH526 | reverse complement strand
GCGAGTGGTTGGAGATATGGCATCATTTTTTAGGAACGGGTTTACTAAAGAATTGCTCGAATATGAATCGTGTCTGGAACAAAAATTTAACTTTCCAGCTATCGGTATATGTGCATACGATTCTATAGATATTGATAGTATGACATCGGAGCAAATAAGACAACTTCGGGAGCGTCATCATCCAGTCTGGATGGACGACCAATGGCATCAATAATATGATTACTTTCCCGTAGAGAAAACCCACTTTATTGCAAGCCGCGAGTTTTTTATCAAGCTGCTGGAAAAATCATCCCAAATGAAGTCCCCTTGGTATGGTCCTTGTATACTTTGTCTCCAACCCAAATTTTTCCATTGTATCTTTCAACTAATGCTCTTACTATAGATAGGCCCAATCCTCCACCTTTTGCTTTAGAATAAAAACGTTCGAACAACTCTTTTTTAATTGAATCTGGTATGCCTCTACCATAATCCGAGACAGTTATCATCCAATACTTTGTTTCACCAATAAAATATTCCTTTATAGTCACATCAATCTTTACCTGAGTTAAATCAGTGTATTTTATGGTATTAGAAAACAAGTTTATAAAAATTTCATCAAGCAAGTCTTCAGCCATTATGTTTATACCCAAAGGATATCCATCATGCACCATATTTAACGAGATTTTTTTACTGTGAGGATTATTATGATATAGAGTCTGTTCTACCGTAGAATACGCATTGTTAACAGCATCTGGAATGTTCCTTAATGCTAATTTTAAATCCTTTTGTCTATATAGCCGCTCTAGTTTACGAATGTTGTCTACAAATAACTGACTCCTAGTAAGTGAAACTTTTGCAGTATTAAGAAGAAAAGAAATTTTTTCGCTGTCTTGTGGTGATACTTTTGCCTTATTTTTATTAAGAAGAGAAATTACAAGTCCTAAACTACTTTGTACTATTTGATGATAATTTCCTATATCGTGTGTAATCAAATCGACCAGAAGCTCAGAGTGTTTTTTCTCTTTAGAAATCTTATCATAATTATCTTTTTCTTCCCATATGACTTCGAAACTAGAAACAGCGTTTTTGACTAGAGAGGTGCTTTTTGAATACACCCAATCGTCAATAGAAAAAATATTATGATCTTTGTTTCCATTTTCAATATTGCCTTTATTCATTTTCTCAAAATACTGCATACTGATTGATATAGAAAAAATATCTTGCTTATCTCTTATGAAGACCAGTGAAACATCTGATGTTTTAGTTGATGTTGGTTTTATAGACTTACACCCGATAAAAGGAACCATCTTTCTTACTATGTTGGTAGTATTATCATCAAGAGTGCATAACAACCTTATGATGATATTTTTTCGACGTCTCTGTGTTATCAGATAGTCAACTACTTTATAATGCGATAGAAATTGTAGTGATGAAGAATGAGGCAAAACTATATCCAATTCGGATTCAACTGAACCTATAAATTTTAGCAATGCATCAAGGAATCCTTTGTCTTTTATTCGTGGGTTATTATTAGGCCCCATATGCACTTTTCATATCTACTCTCCTGGCTTATCCAAATGTTTGTGGTCATGGATGTAGATAACACTATAAATATGTAATCATTCTATCTAACTTTTTTCGCATATCTTGGACGATTAAATGATCCTTATCAAAAAATCAACTTAAAACGTATTCGTATCATTGATTTTGTACAAAAACCAGACACATATTCTGATTAAAAGTCAATACCGGATATAACAAGAAACAACAACAGTATAATTTTATTGTAATTTTATATAAAAGGACAGTATATCTTGAAACAAGTGACCGGAACATCATCATTGCCCTCGTCCAATGCGAATTCTGCGAATTCTGAGCGTACCCAAGTATTGTATGGTCCTGAGAATACAACGAGTGCAATTTTGAAATTTTTAATGGATGTGGATACAAAGCTGGACATTTGCGCAGATTCTACATGGCCATCCGTTGCAATGGGGATCGATGTCTTTAGAAATGCTCTAATAGATATTAAGAAGAGAAGAATAATGCGTAGATATATTACTACTATTACAAAAAATAATCTTTCTTATTGCAAAGAAGTTATGAAGATTGGAGAACTTCGTCATCTAGATGGGATTAGGGGCAATTTTGCAGTTAGCGAACGCGAATATCTCGCTTCTGCAACATTGCAAGAAGCAAAGCTTTTGCAGCAGGTAATCTATAGCAATGTAAAGGAAGTACTGGAACAGCAACAATATGTTTTTGACTCATTTTGGAATAGATCTTCCCCTGCCGAACTAAGAATAAAAGAAATAGAAGAAGGGATTAATTTCGGTAGGACGGAGGTTATTCAAGATCCAAAGGAAGTGCAGCACTTATTCATTAATATGATAAAACTAGCAAAGCATGAGTTATTATTAGTACTACCTACAATCAATGCTTTTTATCGTCAAGAACGTATAGGAATAATAGAGTTATTAAAACAAACAGCAGAACGAGATCATAGTCTAAATGTTAGAATTCTCACCCCGACAAATGATGCTATCGAAAAAAAATTACTAACCATTGGATCGGGAAATGAGCAAAGAGATCGTGATTGAAGAGAATCAAACCGACAACAATTGAAGAACAAAAAGAGCTTCGACACACGACACATAGATTTGGAAACAATTGATGAAGATGAGGAATTAACGGCGGCGGAGAGGAGCGCAGTTACAACAGTTACTATACTAGTCGTTGACCGAAAGGAATCGTTGGTGATAGAATCAGCTGATGATTCAAGGCAAGATTTCATAGAAGCAGTAGGATTAGCAACATATTCAAGTAGTAAGCCTACTGTGTTATCCTATTTTTCCATATTTGAAAACCTCTGGAAGCAAACTGAATTGTATCAGCAATTGAAGGAATCAAATAAGCAACTTAAATTAGCTTACGAACAATTGAAAATCAGCGATAAAATGCAAAGTGAATTCATAAGTGCTGCCGCTCATGAGTTGCGAACGCCTATTCAACCCATAATTAGCTCCGTAGGTATTATTCGTTCTCGAAGGGGGAATATGAAAGTACAAGAGTTAGATGATTCTTTAGATATGATTACTAGAAACACAGAAAGATTGAAACAGCTTTCATCAGAAATCATAGATGTTGCAAAAATAGAAGGGAATTCACTTGATCTTGAAAAGGAACGATTTGATCTTAGCGAAGTATTATTCAATATCATGGAACATTATAAAAATCTGATTTCAAAAACCAACATTAATATAAAATTATTATTCGATTCTTGTGAGGATACATTGTTGGTCGAAGCGGATCGTGATAGGATCTCTCAAGTTATTTCCAATTTGTTAAACAATGCTGTTAAGTTTACACGTAAGAGAGGAGGAATAGTGAGTGTGAGAATTCAAAAGAAAGTTAATACAATGAACACTAATCAAAGTGTCGCGCTAATCAGTGTCAGGGACACTGGCAGCGGTATAGATCATGATATTTTGCCAAGATTATTTGAAAAGTTTGCCGCAAAATCATTTCAAGGAATAGGGCTAGGACTATTTATTTCCAAGAAAATTATTGAGGCACAGGGAGGTAAGATTTGGGCTGAAAATAACGCCAATACTATTGGTATTAATGGTATTGATGATTTGTTATAGGAAAAAGGAGCTACATTCTCCTTTTCTCTACCAATCATAGGTAACTAAAATGATAATAAATGATGTCATGATTAGCAGTGGAAAGCGGCACCAACAGGGTGGCGGAGCAATTGGGATAGTTGAGAATTAATGACAATGACAGGAGATCCTATTATTACCAAAAGTAATGACAGGAAAAAAAGAGTTATGTTAGTAGACGATGAAATCGATGTTATCTCGGTTCTAAAGATTGTTTTAGAAGAAAATGGTTTTCAAGTTGATCCATTCGAAGATTCTATATGTGCATTAAAGAGCTATAAAGCCGG
>JAATVR010000725.1 GCA_014523665.1 Nitrososphaerales archaeon TH526 | reverse complement strand
CACAGAATAAGATAAGATGGGAGAGTGTACGGTGTGCCAGACTATAACCATCGATAGGCTCATACTCTCTCCCAGCTCTCATCGTGTGTTACTGATTATATCGCCAAATGAGAGTTATTGGTTCATGTCTAGACACAAACTCGTCGAGCTTCAAAAGATTGTAGATGAAAAGATTGGAGCTCTTAAAGAAGAAGTAGAAATCGGAACAAACGTGAAACTGAATGTGCTATACATAGCTGATCGGCGCGATGAAATAGAGTTTCTCCAATGGACTACAAGAACCATCCAATCAATATTAAACCGGGATAATGATGAGCGCCAACAACTTGCAATAACCAAGAAGCGCTTAGAGATGATGGAGACAATCGAGTTTGAAAACACTGTCCAAGAACGAGTTCAAGAGCTAAATTTGAAACTAAAAGATTCGAATAATTATCTACACAAATCTGACATTTTAATTAATGAAAAAGACACTCTTGAGAGTATTTTGGGGCGCTTGGCTGATCTGAAATATGGTGCAGAAACACGAGCAATAGAAATCGCAAATGCTAACTATGACTTCAAGCAAGCAAATCGTTTAAGAAAGAAATTAATTAAATTCCAAGATACCGAAGATGAGATCAGCGCTCAATGTTCAATTACTAAATTAAGATCGACATCTTAGGTGGACATGAGTTCATTAGATCATCGAAGTTGGAATGGAGCTACACTACATCGCGGATATTCAATTTCATTATCAAATTCGATTAACATTGGCTCTTCTTTTTGCTCCGGTAGATTGGATTCTTCTAATATTTTGAGAGCTTGACTCTTTTCGGGCTCGGGTTTTGGGGGAACAAGTTTAGTTTGGCCATGTCTTGACAGTGATATTTAACAAAAATAATTAATAGATCACAGCTGACTCTACAGACGCGGGGGGAGCTGGCTGGAATATTATAATACCCCCACTCCCAGCCGACATGTTACTTCAGTGAATAATAGTAGAGCGCACCATCGATTTGATATGAGCTTATTTCCGGAAGAAGATGTACTTACTAGAGAAATCGAGACATGGCGCGGTTTCATAGAGAAGCTGCCATTAGAGGATGATAAAACTATAATGACCAAATTATTAGTTGAGTGTTACAAATATGCCGTAGCCATAAATAATCATGATCATCCATTTCCAGGTGAGCCCGTCGTCATGGCGCTACTATTATCTCAACATAAACTCATCAATCAGTTGAAGTCTATAATACGATCAAATCAGAAAGATAACGAATTTGAAGATGAATGAAAATAGAAGCAAAACCCCATAACAACTTCCGGCGTTGGGATCACATGCAATCCCGTACCCAAGCCAGACAGGCAATTCGCAGTTATTAGGATCTAACTGGTACTACTTCAAATGATGTTGTTGCTGATGTTGATTTAAAATACGGAGCCTTTGCACCTATGATCACTTTGAAAACACCCGGCTTTAATTTCGTACTTAATGCCCATGAGTATAGAACAATAGCCCGGCCTTCAGGATAAGCAGGATTATCATTAAATTTCTTAACTGTTTTTCCAGATGAATCTATTACTCTTCCTTCTATAGAGACGTCATAAACAGTCGTCCCAAATTCTCCACTTTTACTGTCAGAAGCTGAAATTGACACAGTCTGCTCATCCCCAACGGTAATTGGGTTCTTAGAAACTGAAGTTGAAACAAATAGATCTAAGGGTCCCTTATTTCTTTTATATCTTTCAATAAATATTTCATGAGAGCTATTTATTGGAGTATCTGGCAATGCCCAACGTGGAAACCACCTAAATACATTGTCTCTAATTGTAGTTTGATACAAATATTTATCAATGAAGTTATCAATCTTTACCGATGCAGCTATTAAACCCAGCGTTACGATCATTAAGTAGATTATTCGCATAAAAGGTACAGCATGGGACGACACGGCACACCACTTAACCATGCAGATTTAGGAATTCATAATAAGAGATTTGGTATAAAAGATATTCCGGAACTTGGTTATCTTTTTCAAAGGTAGGAAAGACAAGTACAGCAAACTATACTAGTTTGCGCCGTACTATTATAAAAAAGATAATAGACGTGACTTATTGTGTTGTGGTTATATTTTGTTGAATTGGTTCTTTTTGTTCCAGGATATTTTTTATAGCTGACGGACTTTTTCCCCTAACCCTATCCCAATCTTGGAATTTTATTATTTCCGATATCACATCCTTGTTGTCAGAAATATTTTCAAAGTTAATTTATAAACCAATTTGTCAGGCCATGTCGGTTCAAACCTATTAAATCTATATCTGTTTCCTTGCGGCTCCGAGCTCCTTGATTACCAAGTTTATTAATCATAGACATACAGGATCGGTTGTTATTAAAGAGCCCCATGAAATCCCGAATCTTTGAATAGGATCAATGAAGATATTCTAGTAATTTATCCTACCTATGTAAATGATTTCTCTCCGGCAGAATGGGAAGACGTTTTTAGGTGCACTCGTAATTGGACAAGAATTGGAAGCCGATTTAGAACGAGAACCCATTTGTTGTTCCTGGTAGTACTCCACAGGAGGAGGTCTCATTCTATGACGAAGCTCCGTGGAAGGGCACCTAACTATCTCAAGCCTAAACTAGAGGATCTTGATGTTCCATCCGAAAATAAGTCTACCGTTACAGATCTTTTTAAGCTCTAGGATTCTAGATTTTTCATCATTTTGTTTCTCTCTTATGATTTCATAAGACTCGGATTTATCAGGATTTTGATCGATACTATTCTTAGTTTTAGCAACGAAACCTAGAACCTCCATTTTCTCATGACGTGGAAGCCTGGTTATATCATCATATTGATAGTTGGGCGATATACGCTGTTGAATCTCATTATTCTTTGGCTTCCATGCCTCAGCTACTATAACATAGTAATCAGGATCATATTTAGAAATGAGAATTCTCATCTTTTCATAAAATAGAATGCGTCATTTTCGTAGAACTAGATGTCGAACTCGTCCCAATCTCCATCAGCATAATGTAATACGACTGTACATTCTGTCTTATAAACTTTTTTACATCTGCGGAATATTCTCGGATTTCTAAATATCTTACAGAATTCTATTTTATACCAAGAATCGTTGTTATGATCGTTAAAATGTATCTTCATCTAATTTGTCAGCTCTTGATCATTTGGTATTATCCTTTCATTAACCTGAATGAAAACTGTCCTTAATCAAAATTTCATAACTTGGAATCGATTTATCACAATCTGGAATTAATGCGATTTTTAGGTGATCTGTGATTAACCACATAATTGTTTAATTAGC
The DNA here is from genome assembly GCA_014523665.1 of Nitrososphaerales archaeon TH526. GTDB lineage: Archaea > Thermoproteota > Nitrososphaeria > Nitrososphaerales > Nitrososphaeraceae > TH5896. The sequence goes on along the minus strand of JAATVR010000725.1, from coordinate 7,355 downwards.
CCTCCATATCGATGAAATGTCCACGGTTTGCAGCGCCGGCTTAAATCTTTAGCAGGTCGGACCCAACATCAGAGTTTGATGTCCTCTTTAGAATCTTTATCAATATCTCTCACAGGAGGCCTCTTACCATAGTCAAAGTAGCATATTATTGACCTAACAAATGGAGATGCCATACTTTTCGATGATAGTAACGCTTTATCTGTATGCAATAACCTTTTATTGGGACCTGCGATAATTGCATTCCCTTTGTTTTCAATTCGAATAATAACTCGATACCTCCCTTCTGTGTGAGGAGTAATATATCCCTCATATAGACCACTGTTAGGTTCATCGTATTTATTGTCGTCTAATACAACGAGCTGCCTGGAACCATTAGGAGAAATCACCGTCGCAGTCACTCGTAGATTTGAAAGTTCATCTTTCCATCTTGCAGACGCCCAAATCCTGACCGGGGTACTAAAAGCTGGATTTCTTGTGACATCACCAAAAGCCTGTAAATGCTTGTTCTCCCCTCCAGCTATGGCCCTTGCTGTAACACTGGGTCCAGGCTTGGATCGAAAAGCTAACATATGCCAACGTCCTCCAGTTGGTTGCTCTACGATAGCAAATTCATGGAGGGACTTGCGAATTACATGGTGAATATTCGGCTCATACATGTTAACAAGTTTACCTTTGGGGTCTATCAGACATAGATGAATATCATTATTTTTTGGATATATTAGAGTAAATGAAACCCTGCTGCATTGCTCTTCAACTTGTACTGGAATGAGTTTGATTCTGTCCTTAAGCGATCCAGTGTATGCCTGTAAGTCTTCTATAATATTTGTTGGGTTGACTTCTAACATCTTGATGATTTCTTCGCAAGAACGCCGTCTGTGTTTTTCCACCATTTGTACACTTTGGCTATCTGGAAATAGTATTGGCTGCGTTGTAATTATACCCCCTCTAACTTCTAAATTAATCTCAGCCATACTCGTTTGGATGTCCAATTGAGCATTATCACCGACCGAATAAGAGCGCCCGCCTGTTTCGAATGCAAGATCATCGAGGGTATCCATATCAACACTAGACTGATCTCCAACGCCAATCGCATAAATACGAACTCCCGATTCCTGAAAGTCTGGAATAACCTCACCTGCTTTCGTCCCGATGGGTCTATTATGAAGACCATCAGTCAAAAGCAGTGTTACTTGAGTTGCTGCCCTCGATGCAAGGCTTTCTATCTGATCAAGTGCTTCGTTTAATCCGTCTCTGATATTGGTTTTTCCGGCTGGGGTCAGTGCGTTTATGTCGGCGATTGTGTTACTCAAGTCAGGTATGCTATTGGCGACAGTTAAATCGAGGATTGTGTTAATATTCTGATTATACCATATTATTGCTAGTTGGTCATTAGATTCCATACAAAAATCTAACCAGTATATCGCTCCGCTTTTTGTGTCAGCCAATTTAGTTCCTTCATGCATCGAATAAGAGCGATCCAAGACCAAAGCAAAGCGAGGTTGTTTATCAAGAATGACCCATTCTGGGATTTGCGAACCTGTTATTGGACCCGAATTTGCAGGATCAGAAAATGTCAAACTAGAATAGAGTGGAAGCTCTACGATTGATTCCCAGCAAGACTTCCCATGATAGTAATCTTGTGCAGTATCACCATCTGGATCATGATTACTAAGAGTACAATATTCTGTAACAGGATGAGGAACATTTACCCAATTTCCCAAATCATCAAAGTAGCCCGCGGCGTCTCGACTTTTTTCCATAATACAGTAATTCGAATCAGTGACATCTGAACAATGAGCAGGGAATTGGTATAATACGATATCTTCTGTAGAGTTTGTAGGTAAGTCCGAAAAATCTGAATTTACCGTCACGGTGGTTGCTGTGTTAGCGATTACAGTATGTCTCTCCATATCGGGGAAATAGAGGATTGCTTCAGCTTTTAATGTCACCAATTCATCGTTTGACCAAGTCGCATTTTTTATCGGTATGGTTTTTTTATCCGGTGCAGGATTCACTTTATCAATATCATCATGAGTTGTTTCAGTGGAATACTCCTCGTCTAAACCCCAGACATAATGACCCATTTCGTGTAGGATCGTTAACGGTCCATGTGTCCTTACGTATGGCATTAAATGTAATGCAGCGCCAGAGGCTCCAAATGTAGTTCCAGAGCTGTAGCTAGGATCATCCCCCGACTCCGGGTGGAGTATAAAGTCGGCAACATCTAAACCAATACTATCGTCACAAACGAATATTTTTCCAAATTGCATCTGGCCCTCAGAAGAGTTATACAAAATCTCGGATGCTTTCTTGTGAGTTCTTTCCCATGCCGTCCAATCATCTGATGTCATAGCAAAATTTGCTACAACAACTAGATCAAATTTTCCATTCTTAAATCGACCTAAACCCATTTTATTGTTTACCTCCAATGTTTAATGTAATTTCTGATCCCATGCGGTTGTTTGCATACCATGCCCCATATCTTGTAAACCATGTCTCATATCCCATAAGCAATATCGTCTCCCCTCCTGATGCTCTCCAGAATTCGGCTCATCTGCTATGATGACTCCTTGTTACTTTTTTTATCAAATTCGAAGTTTCCTTTATTTAGCATGCTTATAAGTTCGAGTAAGATCCTTATTTACTCTACTAGAACGATTTTATGATTCATAATACCGGTTGACAATTTATCAATACAATTTTTAGCCAGATCTATGGCCTTACATTTATGATTTCGTATACCTCGGACTTATCGGGTCCTCGCTTCACTTGATCCCGAGGATGTAGATACAACTATGCCTAACTGCCCGAAATATATAAAGAAACAGGATTAGAAGGATTTGCAAGCCATTACGAAGAAAGGTTATTAGAAGAAGATCGAACTATGAGTGTAAGCTGATCCAGAAGTACATCACCTTTATCGGTTGGAACTACTGCGGTATAAGGGGATATTTTCCATGTTCCCATGCTTCACGCAGAAGCTCCCAACTATATAACTTTTTTCCTATTATTTCTTAGGGTTTTTATGCTACTGATTATCTCTCCTTCCAGGTAATGTTAGACGTGATGGCTGTGACAATTTTATAAGACGTAAAGATTCGCCTGCTCCACGCTTTTGTGTAAACCCTTCTGTAGCATCAATGACCTAAGTCGTAAAATTAAGAGATTATTGTTTCTCAGTCGAAGACGACTGTCTACCTCATTTAGATGGAAGTAGATGTAAATCTAATTAAAATTCAAACACATCTAACTATCTTGTATAGGTAGAAGAGAAGATGCTGCTGATTCTATTATCAAGGTTACTTTTGCTGTGATAGATATTGTAGTAATATATATTGTAATAGTCAGAAATTCTAAGGATCATTCTCATCATCATTTATCTGCTACTGAATAGCTGTTCCGAAATCCCCAACTTTTCTTTTTATTAGTTTGAGTTTAAATGATAAGTAGATCTTTTTAGAATTTCATTGAGCATAACACAAATGTCAAATCTGGCGAGCTTGACGCAGAATAGTAAGAGCAAGAGAATAGTAAGACTATTACTATTTTCTTGAAAAGAACATAACAGCAGCTGCTATTACTATTTTCATAGCTATTAACTAATCAACATCGTCAGGTAGACAGACTTATAATTATATCTGTCTATACATAGTTTATGGAGTATAAGTGTGATAGATGTAGTTCTATCTTCACTGAATGGTATAGATTGGAGATCCATAGACAAGTACATGATCGTAAGTCAAAGATCAAAGAGTACGGTTCACCCGAATTCAATGATTATAGATTATGGCATTACAAACAAGGTGGATAGTAGTACAGTAATCATCAATATTATTTCTTTACATAATGCATAGTCACTCGACTATCTGGTCTCGGAGTTTAATTTCTCCACAAGACGTCCAGAATTACTAAGACTTCGATTTAACAAGTGTCTGCAGCACTGATAATTCTAAACAACTTGATTGAACAAAGTTTCAAAATGAATTTGCCTTATGGACATTCAATTATCGTTCAGTGGACTGTCCACATAAGTTTTGCTTCAAGTTAGATGATGATATGGTAACTCTGGGTCTATTTTGATATACTCATATATTCATTCATTTTCAAATTTATTCTCTGTCTATTTAGATTGGATCAACTTCGTATTTGCATTTACCATAGAAACCAGATTTGTCGGCTGCATGAATCATTCTCTTAATTTCAACTAAATGAAATTTGAAAAAAAGTTGAACGATATGGCATACTATATATAGACTGAAAAAATGAAAAGTCGGACAAAATGAACTAATGGAATAACGGGAAAATAAAAAAAGTTAGTGATATAGTTCTAGCGCAAAGCTGTTGGAGCTTTTCCAAGTCGCAGAAACAGACACCCCCCCTTGATGGACATCCCTTGAGTCCCGTCAGTTGCTTGAGTCACTTGTGTTGTCAAGTGGTAACTCGCAACCTCATGAGCACGTAAAATTTTCAATATGAAAGCGGAGATGCCAGAAATATCGAGTTAAACTATCTGTAACTTGATGGAAGAACCACTGATAGTGCTCATTGGTGGTGGTTGTGTTTGCAAGGCCATTGTGTTTCTGTTTATATATCCATCGAGTTTTGAAATGGTGTTGAATTGGTTATTTTACAGCATGGTTATACTATAATTTCATTAATTGTCTCGTTATGAATGTACCAGAGAGCTGTGCCAATCTGGGTTGGAAGCATTATTCAGTCAAGAAATAATGAATCTACAGACAAGGGCAATCAGTAGTATCGAGGAAGAAAAAACCTTCGGTGAAATAGACCCGTCGGAAGCTTGCAAGCTTTCGGCGCCAAGATTCGGCGACCCCCCCCATTTATTGAAGTGGGCAGTAGTCAGTTCTTCGCTCCGCTCTTGACTCGCTCGCTCACTAGTTGCTAGCGGTGATACTAGTAAACATTTCATGGAATTATTTATTATTGATTTCTGGAGTGGCATGCCATTGACTGGTTTCAGTTCGGCAAGGGGGGGTCGGTATTAGTCGTAGCGAGAACCTGCTATGGAGCCGCTGTGGCTACTCTGTGTTGCGTTCGACCTAGCTCGTTTAGACCGTGGATACATCACGACGCTAACTGATATTCCGGCATTCTTGATTAATTATTAGTCCGGTACTGCTTAAAAGACCTCCACGTAGTATTCTTCCTCATTTCCTTGACGCAACCCGATTTTCAAAAAAAAGTGAATACATAATCTTTTTACCGAAAGTTTACATAACATCAAGTTTCAAACGATCTACTTGAGTCTGGTGCTCCTCCTAAGTGCTACGCTTAGCCTATGGTGCTCTCTTTCCTCAGTAATGTCTGTATTCTCTGCCGCAGAAATTTTCGGTACCATTGCTCCTGCTGCTCCAATGGCAACTTTAATAACAAATCAAAGTACCGGCCTTACTACATATACAAATGAGCTGTATGGCATTGCCCTTGATTTTCCCGCAGATTGGCAGGTAGAGCCTTCCATCCTAGTTCAGAATCAACTCATTTTCATAAGGCCACCTAACGAAGAGTTTAACCGAATCCCTGCAAACAGCGATACAGGGACTGGATTTTCAGTGACTGCCAGTATCCCTAGCTCCTTTTCTTATCTGGATCCTAATACCATGCAAGCGAAGACGTACGCCCCAACTGCAGGAGATTATGTTACCTCCCAGAAGTACAACACTACAAAGATTGAGAACGCAACAGCATCACCATCGGAGTCTTGGATGGGAGGCATTCTTTCCCATTTCTATGGTGAGCTTACTCACGTTTATGTCAAAGACAGTCCTATTGTTATTTCAAATGAAACTAATGCCTGGCGATTGGACACCATAACGAGCGATGATGGTGTACAGATTGGATTTTCTTCTGATGTTTTCGTCATACATGACGGTGTACTATACCGGTTGAACTTCTATACACAGCCCTTAAATGTTCCCAATATGCTGCCCATAGCAGAGAAAATCATCGAGTCATTTCGGTTTATCTAGGCCGCTACCACTACTAACAGAAATGGAAAATCCAAATCCAAATCCAAATCAGAAGCTGTCACCTCTCACACCCTATGCCGTCCATATTTTCGTCGAATCTATGTGGATCAGGGGGAAGTACTCTGAAGTTAGTATATGGAACTTGTCCACAGGCTAACTGAGGCGGAGGATCCCGTATACATACGTCTGGATAAGATGGACTGCAGCCTCCGCTTGATGCTGTTTGATATGTATAAGGATAACCCATTGTCGAAGATGAATAGTATGGCCCATAAGGGTTGTAAATATTGTTTCCCGAAAAAGGAGACGGAAGGATAATGGTATTAGCCTTATCAGAAGCAGGAGTGGCGGAGAGAGGTGTCTTTATTTTGACATCACCAGTGGAACTGAATGCTAGCGTTCTACAATTATTGAACAGATTCTTTACATCAAAATCTTCTCCTTGATTGGTTTTGATGTTGTCTTTCCCAACAAGAATTTTTCCAGATACGTCATCACCGCTGGTAAAGAACAAACCTAAATTATCCTTATCCAATTGAATTTGCAGAGCCATCAACTCTTCATCATTCATGGGAATGTTTACGCCTTTATCTGGAAGTCCTTCAATGTTAAAAGAGAATAGACCTGCTCCACATGCTATAGCGGGAATAGATGGAAACCATGGAGAGAGCTGATTGGAGTAATAAGGATCGTAGAGGTTTGGAAAATAGGGAAAAGTAGTCGCCTGAGCGTGTGCGTATGGAATCACCGACGTCTTTATACTCAGATTGCTGTCAATTAGGTTCAACAGTAAGAGGAGCGATAGGCATAACACCATGAGTCCACTGATTTTGGGGACTGATGACCAGAATATTGCTATCCTACCTCGTTACGAATGAATATGTGAATGCCTGTAGAATAAACTTTTGAAAAATAAATATGGATTCTTGTACAGGATTTAAAATCTCAAGATAATACCAGCACTCATGTACTAGTTCAGTACTTCCTCTTTGAGTCCTCAGACTCCCACCACTCCTCTTGAACCGTATCATAGAGTAGAGTCTTATCTTAGAACTCCTTGACTAACTTCTTTTGATTATTTTTTTTTGGAGTGGCTAGGCAGTACCTTATCTCGTTTAACTCTTCACGAATGTCCTCTAATCCAGCAAGATAATCCTCCCTTAACTCTTGATTCTCCTGCTTTAGTCTCGCTTCTTGATTTATGGTAACGGAATAGCCTTAACGTATTCGGCAGGTATATCCTCTTCATGCTTCCAAATGTATGCAGCATCTGTCTCTTGGAGTTTATGACCTGCTAGTTGCTTCCATGTTGTTTAGTCTACATGTGCCTTATCACATTGATTAATAAAGAACTTACGAAAACCA
>JAATVR010000724.1 GCA_014523665.1 Nitrososphaerales archaeon TH526 | reverse complement strand
TGGCTGACCATAGCACCTGTCACCTGCTACTGGCCGGATTCAGTGGATTGAAAGACTGTTACACACCTATCGAAGATTATCGGAAGTGTTGGGTATGGCGTGTCTTAGCCCCATACTTGGTAAATATCAGAAGGTTATCTGATGAGGAAACTAGAATTCGTATGTTAAACTGGTTAGAAAAGTGTGGAAGCGAAAAAAGGATTATCTATCAGTTTGGACAACCTGCAGAAAGGGAATCCTGTTCTATGTCGTATTATATAGGAGGCCATGATGATGTAGAAGATAGAAGAGGTGGCAGCCGCGGAAAATATTTCTTATGCCCGGTCTTCGAGCGTTGAAATGGTCGGCCTCATCAAGTCTTTTTAACTTTCCATATCTTCTGCTGTCTTTGCCTTTGTTTTCCTCCACTGTTCTGCTTTGTCTTGCTCCTCGAAAGAGGACCCACCAGCCATAAGGAAATAGATTACAGGCTATTTATTACATCATCCCTGTACACAAAAGTCGTGAATGCCTATTAGATGAAAAGTATAGAATAAAAGGTTATGAACCAAGGAATAATATCATTCACATTAGCATTAGTACTGGTAGTGCTAACAATCTCTACGGTCGTAATAGCGGTATCATCATCACCACAGCAGCAATACTATGCTGAAGCACAAGAGAAAACAGCAAGTCAGATTACTTCAGAGCTGCAGACCAACGCATGTGCATTATATTCGTTTAGAGGTTGAGTATGAAAGCCCAACTACAATAGTTCTGAACGGGCACTATATCCTGTTTGACTCCTCGCAAATGTCCGAGTTATCACTAGTGATTCATTGGTTATATCGTCATGTTCTATAAATGATAATAAGTGTGACATACTCCATTCCTTTTTATTTGATAACATAAGCCTATTTAGCCCTGTTAAACCTTCTTGAGGTATCTCTTGTATAACTGGATTCGCTTTTCAAATACCGTGACTGTCCTCTAATTCTTGGTCTAGTCTATCCTCTTCCTCTTTCAACCTCTCCATTAATGAACGCATAACGCAGCTGCGATAGTTTATTAAAGGAATAACTGTCTTTACCTTTTTATTCCTATAATTTTACTTTCCAAAATTTTATACCTGTTTTGCTAATTGGCATAGCCAATAAGGTTGGCGTCAATGGGAAATAGATTCCTGCACAGGGTAAGTAAGGGCGCTTGCGTTGTCTCTGACCTGCCCTTACTTATCCTATGAAATGTTTCATCTTTCAACGTCTCCCTCACTCATTTTCCTTAAATTAATAATCTTTCTTTACAGAATATGGTTTTATAATATGTTTCATAATTACTACTGGCTGTTAGACCTTTAAATCACTCTAGGTCCTAACGGTTCAATCAATGTTTATAAGGTGGGCGACCAAAATGCGTAAACTGCATTGTCTATTGGTCGTCTGCCTCTTGCGTCCTCAAAGAACCACGTTCAATAAATGTTATCTAATACTAAAAAGTAGTTGCAATGTCCTTAGTCGGGACGTATTTTCACAATGGGTAGATAGGTGAGGCTTATTGAGATAGTAAAGATTGAGATAGTAAAGGTGACGGCGGCATCCAATCTACTTCTAAAGAATAAGTAGCAAGTTTGTCGAGGGGAATATCATAGACATCCGCTGCGACAATCTCAAATGGATAAACCTGCTTTGGATTCATACCAGGTTTATAGTCTATTACACCTACTTTACTTCCAAGAACTTCGTTATTCGCATCGAAGAATGTGGCAACTATCCATACAGAATCGTTACCAGCACAACATATTTCACCAGTGGGATTCATAACTTCACCTTTAATCCTAAGTAGTAGATCACCACTCAAAGCATTATCATACTCAGAATGTTGGCTTAATATTTTTACAGGTGGAATTCCCTTGCCTGCATTAGGGTCAGTTATGGTGAAACGATCTTCTGGTTGAATTCCAGGGTCATCTGCCTGTGCCTGTTCTTCTAGTGGTTTGCCAGTAGTAGAAGTAGTTGCTTGTATCCCATCAATTGTTATCATTGTTGTAAAGAGTAGTGATAGTATAACCAGAACAGACAAGAAGACCCTCATCATTCTTTCTTGTTCATTCGTTGCTCTTCCTCTTATCATTATCTATGTCCATTTTTCTGTCGGCAAATAAATAGAATAGTTATTTCAGGTCCTGCTTTTCTTCTTCGTCTAACTCTTTCTTTTCACTAGTTAATCTTTCATGTTGTTCTAGTATCCTATCTAATGTTTCATACAAAGGCTCCCTGGTTGAATTCCTTCTATTATCAATATACATAAACGCCGAATTGGAGATAGGAAAGTCGTCTATCAATTTGGGTCTCTTTTTCTTCCTAAATGACATATGTCTTTACTCCTATTGCCCCACTAGTACCTTAAGTTCTTTATAGATTTGAATGAACCTTCTCCTTCCCTTATAATTCCTTCTCAAATAATTCAAATGCTTTTGTACATTCGTTAAGTGAATATTCGCCCTGTGATACACACCGATCAATCGTTGCATTTCTACATGCGTCATAGCCGTTAGCATTTATGCATTCTCTTAGTTTTGGAACTTCTTCATTCACTGCTTGGTCTAGTTCCCTTTGTGCCTGTTCAACCTCTAGTCGCGCCTGTTCAGCGTCTAGTCGTGCCTGTTCAACGGCCCTACGTGCTTCATCTATATTTCGCTGAGCAACTGTATCATTTACTTCTTGGTCTAGTTCTGCTTGTGCCTGGTCAACTTCCCTTTATGCGTGTTCAACATCCGTATGTGCTTCATCTGCCTCTCGCTGAGCAACAAAGACATCATTGAGACCCGTTGCTAACCATACTACTGAAACTATTACTATTATACCAGAGATTACGAGTATTATTGTCTTAGCCAATCCAAATCAATCACTTAGCAACACCTTAATGTCATAGTACAGATTAAAGAACATTAGCTTGCTGAAAAATTGTACTTGCTGGTTGGCTTTTTGCTATTCAAATATAAGAGACTAGTTAAAACGTCTTATTTTGCAATCATAATTATGGTTAAAACACAACTCAAGTCCTAGGAGTGACATGAGGTGACCTTTATTTTGTAAAAAATAGGGGATTCGGTTTGTGTGCTTTTGCCCGTTCAGACTAATTATTGCCTGCTGCTGCTGCTGCCCCGCCGTTATCATCATTATCATAGTTGCCACTGATGTCTAACTGGTATTCCAGCATTCTTGAACTGATCATTTGCCATTTGGAGTTTATCTCTTACAATTTAATTTCCATATTCCATATTAATTATTAGCCCGTTACTGCTTAAAAGACCGTTGTATTCCTCCTCATCTCCTTGACGCAATAATAGATCATAATTGACATAATTGACATTTAGACACCAATTATCTATCCACTACATACATACCATTATTATGTAATATACATGTACATGTTTGGTCTAGCTATTGCCCGGGTCAGAACTTTTATTTTATGACGATCAAGTTACCACTCGCATAGTTCGGCTGTATAACTTTTCAAGATATTGTGGGATTGCCTTACTTAGGCTGGGATCCCCCATGTCTGGGATATCATACACATCCCAATCTCCCTTGGGAACAGAGTAGTGTACGACTACCTTATATCTAGGAGTACACTCTTCATCGATAACGTCTTGATAGATTGGAAACCTTCCTGCTTTTGGATTTACAAATATCTTACAAAATTGAATTCGTTCACTAATACACCTTCCCATCCATCTTGTCAATTCTTGATCATTGGGAATCACTCTATCTTTATCTTGGATGAAATTTGCCCGGAATTCCTGTGATAATGCATCCATCGGTTTGTAACCAGGTATTAGAGCAATAGTCAAACACTCCCCCATTACGTCTTCAAAACCATCCGATCCATAATTGTCATTCCAATCAACCTCGCCATTTGGGTCCCAACGTACATTGGTCCTATCAGGTAAAGAGATTATACATTTTTCATAATCAGACATACTGGGTTCAATTGGAGTATGACGCCTTTGATACTCTTCAATAGCAAAGCGTACTAAACGTATACGAAACAAAGTTTGGCCAAATCTATCGTGAGGACGTGTACACTTTCCAAAACATCGACTACACACGCGTATTTTTGAACTCATTATGTTTTGTTCTGAAAAGATCCATTGGTATTTGCTTTCAATGTCATTGATTCTTGCTTCAGATCGTATAGAAGACATTATTGACTTTCCAATGTCTACTTCCTTGTCTATACTTTCACACTTGAATACATCTATCATAATTGGGCTTGGAGGGATTCCAACCATGATATAATATGGAGACCCCAAGTCTTTGCCGCAGTTGTCGCATCCGTAAAGATTTCCTTTCTTTCTTTCTTCAATCATTCTCTTGACATTGCTCTGAGTGAGTTCAACGTTTGGAGCCAGAACAAATGGTGGATTTTCTATTAGTAATGGTAACTGTGCCATTTCATATTGGGTATGTTACTATCCATTAATAACGGTTTCGGACAGTTAGACATAGTTACTAAATAGAAGACTGGGTAAGTAGGTGTGATTCTAATATATCAGAATTAGCTCTGCATTTATGCATTTTTTAGAAACTTGAAAAGTTCTTTGTTTTCAGTCTTTAGTTCATTCCATCCAATGGGATAAAATCCCTTCTTCCTTGCACTTTGGATATCATATCTTATTCTGGATAATCCGTCAAAAGAAACTCTCTTCACAGAGTCACATTTCTCCAACCATTCTCTTATAATGTAACTGGCTTTTTCGTCTTGAAACCGTCTGACATTAATCAGATATGGAGCAAGGATACGCCAGATACAATACTTCCGATTATCGGATATAGACATAGTTAGCAATTTTTCAATCCATGATATCGTCCCTGGTCTTACTGGCGTTGTCATCATCGTTGAACCATACACTTGTCTTTGTCTTCGCTGCTGCTTTCGGTCTCTTTGGTTCTGCTTTATCTTCCGGTCTACAAGAGAAGCGTGAAAACTTCCGATTAACAACATTATACTTGGTCTGTGGCCGTCCCATTCATGTATTATTTTTACTACTGTTTTAGCTTCGTCTAATACACCATTATTTGCTCTAACACACTTTGAATTATGGGAACCTGGTACTCTCAACATACAATTGCCAAATGACAAAGTCTTGTTATGAGCCGGATCTGATTTGCCACTGGATAGATATTCTTCCGTCCATCTGAGAAACTTAACTGATGGTTGATCTGTGCTGATAACTGCGGGGCTGAATAAATCCAACTCTTCCAATACAAATGCGGCCATTGGCTGGATTATGTGACACCCATTACCAGACCATATCATAGTCGGCTTACCATTTAGCTCTGCTCCAAAATTCTTGAGAATCTTTGATACCGCCAGTTCGAATGCTTGCTTTGTCGTAAACCTCGAATTATCAATATCAATCATAATTAGATTTGGAGCTAACCCATTGCCCAGATATTTAGTACTGAGTGTTGAGGGCTGGGGTGGATAAGCGCTGATTCTGCAGTCCAAGAATTCAGATTCCTTGTAGTATCTCATTGCTTCTTCTCTGCTATGAACAAGTATCTGTCGCCCAAGTCTATGCGTCATTATGTTTCTTGGGAAGAGCGGTACGGGGGCCAGCTGCTTTAACATAAACTCCAACCCATATTGTACCTTAGGGTTAGTAGAGTTGATTCTGCTTTCTGTGATAGAAGTAATCATTAGCTATTATATCCCCCATATCTTGCTTTAAGAAAAAAATAACCTTGACTCGCGCCATTTTTTATTTTCATGCTATTAACACAAGTAAGTATGGGAATGTTATAATTCACGTTTAAACCTCGTTTTAAGAAGAAATACATACGAGGTGTATATTTTATTATTAGTATTATGTTACTTCTAACTAATTCAATAATTTGAGAGTAATCTAATAGAAAATTATCTTTAACTATAATCAATATATACAGATCAGCTATTACCAAATTTAATTTTGATCTAAAGTATAATATCCAAGAATAGAACTGATAGCCATTTGTATTATTAATTCTAAAAATGTGCGTGAGTCGGGGAGAAATTTTCTTTAACCGAGTTGTCACCAATTGAAGTTGCTCCATTGTCTCATGTATGTAATCACCATTTGTTTCCGTCTCGCTTAGACTCTTAACTAAAGCTAACATATGTGTCTCCTCATTGCATATATGTCGCCCTTGGCCTTGCACTTTTCGCCAGTACAACGCCACCAATCACTTCCCTTGCTGCATCTAATGATTACTTTACCCGTTCTAATTGTCTCTTTATCGCCGGTCGGTGCCGATCCGTCAAGTTGACAAAAATGGTGTGGCTGTGAATCGGCATTACCAGAAGATTCAATTGCAACAAGTTTGTCGTCTTCTTCTTGTTGCTGTTTGGGATCGGATTCATTATTCTTGTTAGTGACGCAATAGTCGATATTATCTACATTTATGCTTCTTTTGCTGTCGCCGTCGTTGCAGTGTTCATGATCATTTTGTGTCTCTATATCAGCACCACCACCTTGGGCGTGGGGTTTGTAGCCCTCCCTTAATTTCTGAAATTCTGGAGTCAAGAACCAATTAAACTCTGGTTTTAATCTTATTTCCATGACGTGCGAAGATTCTGCGTTGGTATACTTATCCACCAACCCAATTGCTTTAAATTCAGTCATGGTGCGTAGCGCAGTTGGCGAAGAAGTATTTAGTGAATCAACTATGACAGTGGTCTGCAATTTGCCATTGTGGGCTAGAAGCAAGTCAAATACGGTTACTCTTTCTATTGATGCACTTGATAATACAACTTTAACAACAATTGGTATATCTTCTTTAGTAATGAAATTTCTTCCCAGTGAGAGAGCATGTCCGCGAGCCAAGTTCCGAAGTTGAGTTATAGCTCTTGATGGCTCTTCTATAGTTGCTATGCTGTATGCGTATTCAGACCCTTGTGAATGAGATGTATCCCAAGTTGGGACCGAAGCCCGAAGATGACCAAGGAGTCTACCAAGCTTTATGAGATATCTGAGAGCTTCTTCTTCATCTTTTTCATGTGTATTCCATTCTATCTTTGGCAGACCACTGGTTTGTTCGATCTTTGCATATGGACATAGTTCGAACCATTTCAAGTAATCAAAGAGGGCCGCATGTATAGCTTCTACTTTCTTAGCGAAATCAATACCCTGAATCTGCTTCAAATACTCTTCTTCAGAGTAGAATTCTTTTGGAAGTCTATAAAAAAATAGTTTTGGGCCCAGTGTAGAAAGTTGTTTATGCACTCTTCTAGGGATATCAACAGCTGCGCCAATCCAAACAAACATCATCGGAGTGTCATAACCCCTCCCTCCATGGGCCCCGCTGTTGCTAAAATACCCATGCCCATCAACTACTCTTGTTATTATTCCGAGCGTCTGAACTAAATCATCATCTTTTGCCGCAAAAGCTGGAGCCAATTCTGGAGTGAGAAATATTTTGTCTTTTATCTTTGGTAGCATATCAATTTCTTGTAGTTGTTCTTTTTTGACAGATGTATTATGTGATACAAATGATCTGGCACTAAAATTGTCAGTGTAATATGTATACGGCCACTTTCTCAATAGCTCAATGCCTTGAGTTTTCAATGAGCTTGGTGCCCCCAGTACTATCATTGGTAATGGTAGCGTACAATCTCTAATATTCAGTACTGATTTGACAGATAATTCGAGTTCTATCTGCGGTCGGAGCTGTGCCAAATTATCGTCAATTACTTTCATAAGATTATCGTATTTTTCAATTAGGGTTGTGTTCCAAGTTTCTGGTGATACGTTTCCGTTAGCAGCCTTGTCTTTTTTTATTTCATCGAATATTGAACTAGTATTAACATATCTTAATGAATACTCATTACTAGCATTATCGTTGCCAATTAATTCATTCCACTTCATGGAGATGATCATGATTATTTCTTGTATTATCAGCTTGTCAGCAATGTAAGGAGAACATGCTTTCTTTAACTCCCTAATTGATTTGTTAAAGTCCGCTTTGTAGATTGTGGATCTAATTATTTTATTATTGTCTGATAATGTGATGGCGATAGTGTCTTTCTGTTTCTCCATCTTTCTGATCCCTTTCTGTCTTAAGACTTCAGTAACCTCAAAGTCACACATTTCTTTAGACATATACTAACCCCTCTGTTACTATTTCGTCATAGTTACTGGTTGACAATCTTACGCTGCGTGTTCTGAAGAGTTCACAGTTACAGCGCTTTTCACTGCCATGACAATGTATATTTATTACACTGCCATTGCGGTCATGAGCAGTACAATGATGCACAACATGATGTGTACAGATGCAATATGTTGATTCTCCTGTCCAAAGCCACTCTTGCTTGGTTGGTTTGCTGGTCTTTTCGTTCTTAGCATCAAAAACGTAAGAAGAAGCTTTTTCCAATTGATCCCATTGACAGTATTGATTACCAATCTTAGAAGACATCCATGAAATTGGCTGAATTTTAGTGCTTTTTACAGAAGACTTATTTTTGGGATTGCTTAATGTAAAACTTGTATCAGTCAACTAATGATCCCCCTGATTGTTGGTTTTTGGCTGTATATGATTGACATTAGAGCACTCCGGTCCCACAACCTGTTGTTGCTCTAATGTCTTTTTATTATGACATTTACACTCACATTTCAGTTTATAACCTGTCAGCTTGTTAACGTACAGCCCTGAACAATCTAGACAGCTATTCGTAAGACATTCTGATATTCGATCGACTTTAATCTGCTGAGACATATTAAATCTCCATTAGTACGTCTTCAACGTTATCATGATCTTTGTTACGTTTGGATGCCAAGAGCTTAGTCAATACATCATTAAAACTATCACCAGCTTGCCCCATTCTTTTGAGTGACTTATAATTGGTCTCAGAGATGCAGATATTTTTATATGACATTTAACTTCTACATGTGCTTCAGAATGTTATATATCGGAAAGATTACTTTACATTTTTGATTAGATCACTTGAAAAGTAAAGGAAACGAAAGAGATATAAGAAAGGAGGGGGTCCGAGGCGAGTATAAGCGTAGAGATTTACGGGATATCATTCTTTCATCTGGAGAGTCTGGGGTCACCACGGGCCAAATTGTAGCTCAGTTGTCAAAGCGTCTCAAAAAAGCTCTCACCAGGCAGCAAGTACATAATTATTTAAAAGAACCCTGGGCCAAAAGTCTGCTTTACAAAGAAGGAGATAGATATTTTATGAAACATGTAGTTATGTATGACGATTGGTCAGTATTTTCTGCATTTATTAACGAATTGCAATATTTTTCAAATTTCAAAGACTTGTGGCGAGATAGGGAATTTCAATCAAAGCTTCAAAAGAATTCATTAGAAGATGTGATTTTTCAGTTCTCCAACCAAATTGGGGCGTTACTTAGTTATATAATAATTGAAGCTTTGAGACCCACAGAAACTGTGAAAATGAGGCAGGTTAGAAAGAAGATTGCAATAAAATTTGTGAGAGATGCTTTGGCCCCCGAATATCTTTTGCAAACATTTTTAGCTACTCTTCCATATGATTTTAGAGATAAATACAAAATTGGACTTTTTGGGATAGTAACAGATGAACGTGGTAAGATAATAAAAGATGAATATGGTAATATTAGAAAATCAACGATCAAGAATAGTAATATTCCACCAGAAATAAATGAGTTCTATACTAGTAAAAATCAAAATCCTTTGCAAGTTTTAATCCATGCTTATAGTAAAGTATACCCACGCTTGCATAATTTACTGGAGAGAGAATATAAAAGATATGTTAGCAGAGAATATGCTGATAGTGTTGACATTCAGGATCGGGGGACCTGCGATCATGAAGAATGGGAAAAAATAATTATCCATAAAATAGGTGTGTGGTATAAATGCCACAAATGTTTTAGAAAAATAGCAGAGGAAGAATTATTTAAATTAGATTAATTTATTTTCTACTTCTAATATCCCCGATTGAAATAGTTCTCTTGCAAAGTTATTCTTGCTATCACCACTCATGTTTCCAAGTGCCGAAATCAGGCTTTGTAATTGTGATTGCATTAAGTTAACCTGTTTTTCCATAGCACCAAAACTTTCTTCTTTTTGCTTTTGAATTTCTAGAGTCTCATTATATGCATCATAGGTTAATACCATCCCACACTTTGTACAAAATCTAGTGTTCGGTTTATTT
>JAATVR010000723.1 GCA_014523665.1 Nitrososphaerales archaeon TH526 | reverse complement strand
TCCTGTCATACCTATATTGATCCGATATGGCCCAGAACAGTATCCATCAAGGCTATTGACCTCATATTATAAGGAGATCCTAACCTATCAATTGGAGTATGCAGTTGATGAATTCTTTATTCTTATCGATAGTCTAGGGCCTTAATGTTTATAGATTTTATGAACGAATGAAAGTTAAGACTATGAGCAACTGCACCCATCAGCACAATATCTTTCACTTTGTCTGGATTATCAACAGCAACTCTAGGGGTTATCATTGTGCCTTTACTATGCCCAATTAATGTTGCTTTCTTAGTTGCATTAACTTCAGGCTGCTGCAAAAGTACTGACAAAGCCTTCTCTACATCTTGTTTCAAATCATCGAACGTCATATTCCCCCATACATTACTATCTATTGTAAAATTGGAAGTAACACCTCTCTTATCATATCTCAATACAACGAATCCTCTCTCAGACAGATATTCAGCTATTTGAAAAAGCGTTTGTTTGTCTGGCTATATCTTGGAGCCGGTTTTGTTGTCCACATGAATAAGTCCACCGGTTTCATTCATATCATTGGCACCAGAGCCATGTATGAGAAGAACGCCTGGAAAGGGACCTTCTCCTATAGCAGGAATAGTTAGTTGTGCGTTAGTCTTCAAGCCACTACCAAGGTCAATGGTTAGGTCTCTGTGCTTTACTGGTCCTACAGAAGGTTGAGCGTACGTATCGATAACAGTTGTGTGATGATGTAAAGTGGATTCACTGAGAAATGAAAAAGACAATGCAATTAAAGATACTGTGATGATTGCCACTGATTTGTTCGTCCGGCAATTGATGAGTTTGCTATCACGGCCAAAGTTCGAGATATCACACCTAGCAAGATATTTCTATAACTTTTCATAGTACTGGTTATCAGCAAGCAATTATTTAAGGGGGAGAAATGCAAAGAGGGACAGTGTAGCGGACAGCAACCATAATTAGCGCTGCTCATTCATCTTCAGTTAACACGGTTGGCATGCTCTGGCATTGAAAAGAAATCGACGGTTGGTATCAGCGCTCCTACAAATCCTTGATATTATCCTGTTTCTCTATTTATAATTGGTTGTGTTAATTGTTGTAAGGCTGCATCAATAGAACACCCCAAGTAGTGGAGCGAAATTTTACAGGTTCATAGAAGATAAGCATTTTATTATCATTGATTGTTTCTACTGTAGATCCTGGTTTTCCTCCTTCTACTGCATTTCTCAAGCTCTGCAGATTAGCAAACGATTCATTCCCATTTTTGTTAAGTAACAATGGCGAATGTTCATCAGAATCAGCAATCTTTTGTCCAAATTGGTCTACATATACAATACGTAACCCATCTGTTAGATTTAATGCTTGTAATGATTCACTAAAAAGTGTTAGATTTAGCCCTCCGCCCCATATTCCTGTCAAAGTAGAATTGCCGGCTGGTCTATTATCTTCTGAAAATATAGGTACTGCTATATTAGCTTGTGGTAGACCAGAGGAAGCAGAACTGATTACATTTGCTAAATAAGTGTTACCAGTATTAACAGCTCCTTTGTAATAGTCTCTGAAGGCAAAGTTATTTCCTGTAAGGTTCTCTTGACGAGAATATGGTTCATCTATATACATATTACCATTTGGCATTAGAAAAAATATTACTTCAAAATTCTTATCTGATATCAAAATATCCTGAGCTACCTTTCTTTTTGCTGTGTCAAGATCTTGAGGTATTCCGTGTATCTCAGGACTAATAGAAGTTGCATAAAATGTAGAGTTTACCTCTGGTAGTTTACTTGTTACTTCTAAAATTGCAGCTGATTTATTAAGACTAGTCTCTAAATTGTCAGCTAAAAGTTTTACTATTAGACCTGTATCTGTTGTTCCTTCAGCTGCAGCCGCTGTCTTGTTATGAATCCCCTCCGTTTTGTCTGTAACTATGCTTTGAGTACTTGCAGCACTAGGTAGTGCATTTGATAACTTATCTAAAGTGAAAATCTGGAGGGATAAAACAAAAACTATGAGAGTTAAGAAACCCGATAATAAAATCAGATTTTTCCTGAACATTATTTTACATTCTCTTTAAGAAGATGCATAGTAAATATACCTTGCCCTTATCTTGTTTGCTCCCGATTGGCAGATATAGACCTTACAACATATTTGACATCATATTTTTGCTTCTTTTACTAAATTGGAGCAATGGTTGTTGTAATTCTATACATATGTTCTTATTTAAGGAAGAGTATTTGTCTCTTAGCCTCGGAATTTGTTCATGATATAGTTTGCCTGTTTCTCAACCGCTTATCTACAAGTTCTTGGGGAGGCTTTAGTTTATGTTGTGCATATTCATTTCTAGTAGGATTTCTTTATGTTCTAGTTAGTTAATTATACTCTTTCAATTATCTTTGCAGCTTCATCCATTGTAAATGCCTTTAGTGTTTCGCAGTGTACATTGCCTAAACTTGCAATAGATAATATAGCTGGCATAATAGTCTCATCGTTAGGAGCTTCAATAATAGCTACTGTATCATATTTACCAAGAGTCAAATATAGAAATGAGTCACTAACAAACTTGCCTCCTGCTTTTTCCACAGTAGATTTAGCAGCTTCGGCTCGCTTTGTAAGATCTTTAATAGTTGTTCTCCCTTGTTCTGTAAAATTGAATAAAATGATATAATGTGGCATTTAATTAGCTATACTCTGATTGCATAGTAATAACTGTTTCTTATGGCATTCACTTGCAGAGCTAAATATTTGCGTGATCAAGATTTGCTT
>JAATVR010000722.1 GCA_014523665.1 Nitrososphaerales archaeon TH526 | reverse complement strand
TTCTTGGACAAGTAGCCACAAAAATGTGGCAAGATTACGATTACAATTATTATGAAAAAAATAAGAACAAGATGCTTAGTCCTAGGAACGTAGCAGCAAAAATTGTCGAAATGATACTGGATGTTCAAAAATACAAGAACGGAGACTTCGTAGAGATGTATAATCCCTGAATACCAGGAAGTTTGAATGGCTTGAAGCTCATTCTGGACTTTCGCATTACTGTGTTAAAACAAATGCCGACTCTACTTTAGGAACAAATTCAAGTTCTTCTAGTAATCGATAGGATCTAACCGCAAATGTGCGTCATGAGCTAGCTCACCAGCACTGGGAATACGGCAAGTTTGAAACACTAAAGCCAGAGGTACTTAACAGATTCAAATTCACATAATGCAGATCACTGCTTATGGTTCCGGTGCCATTTAACAAGGGAGAGGATAACATGATGTAGACGCTACAATCATGTGTTAGTAAGAACATATTACGTATTCACCTAGCATGGAAGAAATAATCATATCATTAAAATCTTCCCAGAACGACATAAGAGGGAGGTTCTGTTAACTTCACGGGTTCTGACTTAGCATGTTTACTGTCGGGTCATGAGAACGATAAGGCTGGTACTAGAAGTCAATAATAAGTTGACTAACAGTAGTAGTATTACTAGGCGGTTGTTTTAACCTCTGTTATCCAATCACATTTACAGTCTAGTTTCGCATGGTTCATTTCCACAGCTTCTCTGCTTGGCGCTTCAAGAAGACAGTACACAATGTTTGCTTCATAGTTATATAGGATGTTGAGATGTTTTACTCCAAACTCATCTATTGGTGATTTCTGCAGCTTCATAAGCTGTTCTTCAGTAAAAGAGCCGATCTTGTGAGAATCAAGAAATCTCGCCATTACTCTCCTGTGTATCATATAAGAAGGAGTAACATATATTTTTGCATACAGCAGTAAAACTTTAGCCCTATGTTCGATGATTTAAACAGGTACTTGCGTTATTCCGTCGAGGGAATGTAAACGAAGCTAAATTTGCTTCACTAGAAAATGTCCTTTTAGTGTTGAATGTACAAGGAATGGAAGAGAAATTAGAGGATATTAAAAGAGAGCGAATATGTCAGTGACGCTTTTTTCTTTAGATTTAATATGCCAAAGATGGAAGAAAAGGTGTTAGAGGTTCTTGGTAGGGACCAATAGTCATAAGATTTGCAGGCCAACCAATTTGAAAACCATTTTCGAGCAACCAAATTATTAATTCATAGTTCCGGGCAGGTACAAAGAAACCAGGACCAAGAATTGTAGCCGCATTAGCAATTAATGCTTTCAGCTCCTCATTTGACTTTGCAATTGCATGATTAAGTATACCAATACCTGCGGCATAGCCTGTGATAACACCTTCTCGCTCTATCATAGTGGCGATGCCTTGATGTTTCGCCTGACGCAATTCCATTTCCCTAGAAAACCCATATACTAACTTGCAAAACCCGTTACAGACAGAAACGTCTTTGTCATCATTAACTATGCGCACATTAGTGCTACTTGTATTATTGTCGCTCTTCTTTAGGGGCTGTCTTTGCATTAGAAATAAAGGCTCACGAAGGGTAAATCCACACTTTGTATACAATACAAAGGAACGAATATGACTTGGCGACTGTACTAGTCTAACCTGGTCATGGTTTTGTTTATTAGCCTGAGTAAGAGCAGCATCCATCAACATTCTACCTATACCTCCACCCTCAGCACCAGGATGGACTGTAAGAGGGCCAACTACTGCCACAGGCGAAGGCGGAAATTCATGAAGAAATATGCTTCCTAATATCTCACCTTGTCGGTCTGCTAAAACGCCCCATGAATTTGGATTGTCTAGAAGGCTTTTGATAAGTGCTATCCCAAAATCTTCAGAAGGCTGCTCAGAACGATAGCCGTGAGCGGAAGAAATAGCTTTGTGCGCTTCATATCCAATTTTGCCGCAGCTCTCTGCATCACTATACTCTATGGGCCGAATAACTAAATTCATTTATGAATTATGAAAAGCTCATTTCTATTAATTAGTATGGGATGATTTATAGTGGTACTTATCT
>JAATVR010000089.1 GCA_014523665.1 Nitrososphaerales archaeon TH526 | reverse complement strand
TGGAGGGTTTGTGATCCAGAGCATAGTTTCATTATGGTTCTATGCAAGGTTTGGAGCAGATCTCTCTACAATATCGTACATTCTATCTATTTCAGGAGTGGTAACCGCTTTCTCATTCATGGCTGCAGCAAGGATTGCTGATAAAATCGGTTTAATCAATACAATGGTTTTTACCCATTTACCAGCCAACATTCTTATAATCGTGGTAGCATTTGCTCCGACACTTCCTATAGCTGCAATCCTGTATTTTATCAGAATGGCTCTCTCACAAATGGACGTACCTACAAGACAATCTTACATAGTATCAGTAGTTAAGGATGAAGAAAGAACGGCTGCAACTGGAATAACTAACATTTCACGAAATATATCTCAAACCTTATCGCCATCATTAGCCGGATACATTATACAATCCCTTTCATTATTTTTTGCTCCTTTTCTAATCGGAGGAGTTTTGAAGGTGATTTACGACATCGCTCTATACTTCAGCTTCAGAAATATAAAACCCCAACAAGAAGAGGAAGAGGATGATGGAAACAAGTAAGCTTCCTTTGAGATACCTTTTTGTGTTTCTCAAAGGAACACCCCGTCGGAATAATCCTTCGCTGGACACTATGAGTATAGAGCGTCGTGCTCTAAATATGGAATTGTAGCTCTATGCAATGTCTATCTTTAAGGCAGCCGTATGCGGAGTTATTATCTATTCTCTCTTGTGAAATCTCCTGTTCTTCGTTGTATGGTTCGCTAGCTGAATGTATGTAAGTGGCACCAGGTTCTGGTTTCATATCGATTAGGGCAGTAAAGCTGTAAAATCCCATTGCACACAGAACCTTACTTTCATTTTTTGCTATTTCTTGAGCCTTCCATGTATTATGACGGTCAGCAAATTCTTTATCCCTCCCCTTGTAATCTAAATCCTGGTACTTGCCACTTCCTTTTTTCGGGAGATAAATTATGATGTCTTCATCATCAATATCTGGAACATTTAGCTTTGGATCCTTTGACATCCTTGAAACAACGCCACATGACATCCTGTTTGCCGCATTCCGTTTGTCTCTGAAGTTGTGGCATTGAACAAAATATGGCCTTCATGTCTTTAGTAGGTATCCGTAGAAATATAGATATATTTACTCTCGGAAAGGAAAATTGATGACACAAGATTGGAAAAGTACCTGGATTCGGATAAAACGATATATTGAATCTCGGAAAGGAAATTGGGTTATCTTGGTTCCAATCATTGCTGCTGTAATCACGTTAGGTGGGGCCTATACTACTATTATAGTATCTTCGCTACTTAGGCCAGATATTGAGGTCGATTTAAAAATACCTGAAACAGCAGCAAATAAAAATGAAGGAAGCATATCCGTCATAAACGAGGGATCGGCACCGGCCAAAAACCTGAAACTCACGGTGGAATACCCACATAAAATTACTGATCTGAATATTTTTAGTACTGAAAATTATAGCGATACAAATAGTTCTCAAGTATTAGAGATATATGTGCCTAGGTTTGCTCAGGGTAAAGGCTCCTTAGTTAAAATAGCATCCACGATGGATTCAAACATTACTGAGAATGATAAATACAAGATTTATCTTACTCACGATCAAGGTAGCACCCTAGAATTACTCTCTGAATCACAGTTATCATCACGGTTCTCATTTGACATTCAACCTTGGATAACGTCACCATACTTTATCACACTTGTAATTGGTATAATTGCAGGATTCAGTGCTTATTTTTACACGAGACGACGAGAGAAGCCTAATAGAGACATGGAAAAATGACAGGATTTCTAGATGGCAAAGGATTTTGGATTACACAAGAAGAGCATTACAATATCAATCAACTAGTTTGAAGCACCGCCCGTTTTGACGGATTTCAAACCTTTCCGTATTACGAAATCACCAAGAAGGGAGGACTCTGTCTGCATGTATCCGCTAACTTCTAATTCTTGAAGTTCTGGAATAAGCGACAATGTTTTTAGAAACTTAGAATAGATTACATATCACAGCATGCCCACTTTGATAGATAACCTAAGAAGGAAGAGACGTACTATTTGTATATATACATCACTTTGCTGATTTTTAGTCTAACTAGCCGGTTAATACGTCTTCACTAATAGTTGCAACAGAAACAGATTCAAGAGCAAAGAATGTTGGATAAGACCACTTTCTAGTGGCAAACAAAAGAATCAGATGGTCACCGTGTAAGGTATGTATACTATCTACAATTGAAATGGATTTTTAAACATTAACTATGTGTAATAGTACCATCTTCCCGTAGATGACAACTACATTCACAAGTATTGCTATCACATTGAGATGTCGATTTGAACTATCCATCTTCCTACAGGTTTAGCGGTGTACGACACAGGGAGCAGAAGGTATTACACAAATTGATTTTTTTCTAACACAAGGTTGTTAGACTAGACATTGCAAACTACTTCTTTTTATCCTATTTCACCGATATCACTCTTTAATGAATGAAATCACATTTGGAGTGCATTTGCCTATTATAAAATTTGATGGTAACCATAGTCATTCAAGAGGACAAATCCTCTCATTTGCAGAAAGGGCTGAATCCTTAGGATATGATTCACTAAGTGTTAATGATCATGTGGTATTTACCACAAGTTGGTTAGACGCTGTAGCCACGTTGTCCGCGGTTGCAGGAACCACTAGCAATATAAAACTTGGAACTTCCATCTTAAACATAGTTATTAGAAATCCTGTTGTATCTGCAAGAACTTTATCTTCCATAGATATTTTATCTTCTGGCAGACTCTTTGCAGGTGTCGGGCCTGGTTCATCTAAAGAGGACTACGACGTATGTGGAATACCCTACGAAGATAGATGGAAAAGATTCGACGAGGCTTTACAGATATTACAGACATTTTGGAATACGGAAAGCGGTACGCCGGGGTTAGCAAATTTCGATGGGATTCACTACAAAATGGAGAACGTATCTATTGAACCACAACCAGTCCAGAAACCTCATCCTCCTGTGTATATAGGCAGTTGGGGTTCGGAAGCAGGTCTTAAGAGAGTAGCAAAGTACGGAGATGGCTGGATGGCATCTGCTTATAACATTACACCAGAAAAATTCAAAGAGAGATGGAAGACGCTTCTTTCTTACAGGAGATCCAATAGTAAGGATACCGAATCGTTTCAAAATTCCATGATGAGTATGTTTGGATACATTGATAATGACAAGGAAAAGGTTCACAGAATGGTAAAAAACATATTATCTCCCGCATTGGGAAGACCACCAGAAGAATTAGAATCCTTACTTCTATTTGGATCAGTTGATCATTGTATAAACAAGATAGATACACTTCGCAATGTCGGAGTCAAGCGTATTCATTTTTGGCCGATAAATGACTTTAATGAGCAAATAGAAATTTTCAGTAAAGAGATTGCATCAAATTATTAGATTAGGTATGTGTAGCGATTATTAGATTAGGTATGTGTAGCGATTGTATTCTACTAACTGAAAATCGCTAGTAAATCGCTTAACTTTCATACTAAAGTATCGCTTACGTTAACTTTAATGCAAACGAAAGTATCTGTTCTCTAGAATGAGTAGAATTATCTCCGAGATTCATAACAGGAAGATGTACTCCAAATGCGATGGTCTTCAACAGATGACAAGATCACTGAAT
>JAATVR010000721.1 GCA_014523665.1 Nitrososphaerales archaeon TH526 | reverse complement strand
CGAGTATCAAAATCTGATCTCTTTATGAAAATATAATAGTGAAAGACATGATATTCTATAGAATATAGATCTAATAACATTATTTATATGATTTACTATATGTAAATCATGATGAGCATTAATGATTAGCATGGATGATTAGTATATAGCAGGATATTTCGGATCCCTTACATGTTGATCCAAATTCAAAGAAGTGAAAAGCCCAAACATAATCCCCTACTTTTCAGCAAGCTAATATTTTTAAAGCAAAGGAAAACTAATGTATAGATTGGAATGGCGGGGGTTACCGAATTTAATTCTAAAGAAAATTTGATTTCACAGATAAGGAAACGAGACGCAAGAATAGTTTCCTTTGTTCATACAAAGATCTCCAATGCAATCTATAAGGCGTTGGTTGCGACTAGGAAGCCTGATTACGAGTTAGCAGAGAATTTAGCTAACAAAGTGCTCCAGAAGATGATTGATCATGGGTACGGAGCATCAGAGAAGGAAGCTATTCCGAGTGTGGAAGATGTGCAGGATATGGTGGAATCGATACTCATCGAAGAAGGTTTGTCCGAGACAGCAAAGGCCTACATCCTATACAGACATGAACGAAGAAAAATTAGAGATGAAAAAATGAAAATCCTGAACAAGAAGGATCTAGATGAAATAGATAAATCATTCAGTGTTAATTCACTCAGGGTCTTAGCATCTCGATATCTGTTAAGGGATGATAACAACGAGATAATCGAAGGACCGCGCCAAATGTTTGAAAGGGTAGCCATTCTGGCAACTCTGCCGGACCTGGTACATGATTCGAGGATTTTTGATATCGAATCTAAACATAGCAATTACACCAATGAGGCGGAGAAGTACTACGATAAAATCGATGATTTCCATCTCAAGCTCAAGATCGGTGAATTCTATCTCAATAAATACCATTTTGAATCCCTTATTCGCCTTTACATAGATCTCGCCAAAGAGAAACACATGAAATGTAGTTTCAAAGACTTGCTCCGGCTAGTGGCTGAAGGAAAGATGTCTATCTATGAAAGCAGAATTCGTGAGTATTATAATTTGATGGTATCAAAGGACTTTCTACCTAATACGCCTACTTTAATGAATGCAGGCGCGAGATTAGGACAACTTTCAGCATGCTTTGTCCTCGACATGCCAGACGATATGAACAAGATCATGAAGTCGTCTACCGATGCAGCGATGATCTTCAAATCAGGAGGTGGAGTAGGGATCAACTATTCCGATTTGAGACCAGAAGGTGATATCGTAGCGTCTACGTCTGGAGTAGCATCGGGGCCTTCATCATTCATGAGAATAATTGATACAATCACGGATGTTGTAAAACAGGGAGGAAAGAGACGGGGTGCAAATATGGGCATTCTAGAAGCGTGGCATCCGGATATCGAAAAGTTCGTGACCGCAAAGACAAAACCGGGAGTATTTGAAAACTTTAATGTGAGCGTTGGTATCTCGAAAGACTTCTGGAAATCTGTAATTGACAAACAGAACCATAAGTATGTATTAAGAAATCCGAGAACCCAAGAACCCATAAAAAACATTGATTCGCAACAGCTATTGGATCTAATAGCTTTTAGTGCATGGAAGAGTGCAGAACCAGGTGTAATTTTCTTTGATAATATCAATAAATACAATCCATGTATGGAAGCCAAGGGTGGTCCATTGCGTGCAACAAATCCATGTGGAGAACAGTCTCTTTATCCTTATGAATCATGCAATCTGGGTTCGATAAATCTGGCGAATTTTGTCAAGAGGAAGGCTGATGGAATGTACGAATTTGATTGGCAACGTTATGAACAAGCAGTACGATTGTCAACCAGATTATTAGATAACGTAATCGATGCCAACAAGTATCCCGTAGAGGAGATCGATAAAAATACTAAACTTACTCGTAGAATCGGTCTCGGTATTATGGGCATAGCCGACCTATTATTCTTGTTGAGAATACCTTACATATCTAAGGAAGGGTATGAGTTTATGAACAAGTTAGCGGAGGCGATCTCATATTACAGCATGGAAGAGAGCGTTGCTCTGGCTAAAGTACGAGGGCCATTTCCACTATTTTCAAAAACTGATTATGTCAAAGGTAAGATCCCGGTTGCCGGATACTATGAAATACCAAAGGAAAATCATTCGTTTGATTGGGACTCACTAATCATGAAAATTCGAAAACATGGTATAAGAAATTCATGGACAACAACGATAGCACCTACAGGAACGTTATCGATGATAGCCGATACTTCTAACGGTATCGAGCCCATTTTCGCTTTGGTGTTCGAAAAGAGAGTAACAGTTGGCAGATTTTTCTATACAAACAGGGTTTTCGAAAATGTTTTAATGGCAAGTGGTCTGTATGATGACGAAATACTAACAAGAATTGCAAATAACTACGGATCTGTACGAGATATGAATGAAATTCCTCAATGGATGCAGAAAATTTTCGTAACAGCAATTGACATTCACTGGACAGATCATCTTATGGCTCAGGCGGTATGGCAGAAATGGATTAGTAATGCTATCGCAAAGACTATTAATATGCCTGGAGATACGACTGTCGATGATGTGAAATCTGCCTACTTGCTTGCCCACGAATTAGGATTAAAGGGTGTTACTGTTTATCGGGACGGATCGAGACATGAGCAGGTTCTACACATAACAGGCGACACTGGGCAGGAAAAAAGGTTTATGGTAAATCCTAGTGTTTACGCAGCAGATTTTATTCGAGACAATGTTAATGAGCCGTTTGTAAGGGAACATGTAGCACAAATATACAAATATACTCAAAACTTTGAGGAAGCAGCGACGATTCCGCAGTATGAAGAGAATCAACAAATTACTTCAGTAAAAAAAGCAAGTCTCCAATCGTCAATTATCGAGAATTATGACAATATGTGTCCATCATGCAAAGCAAAGTTAATAGTTACAGAAGGATGTAACATGTGCATTGAGTGTGGTTTTAGTAGTTGTGGCTCAGGATGAAAAGTAGAAATCATGTACTCGCCCGCTACCATTAGAGCAGTGGTTCCTTTGAATTAGAAGACCCAAAATTTCGCTTATTTGATCGGTAGGTTTGACGGGACCAATATTTATGACCTCACCGATAGTGAGGCATAACTACTCTATCACCCGGCTTCATTTCTCTCTGAGTCTTAATCTTTTTAATAGCCTCTTCAAACTGCTTCATTGAAACCAGGGCCTCAGATGTATGTTTAGCAGCTTCTTCTGGAGTATTGTATTTTGCAAGATATTCTTGCAATACAACAGAGATTGCAGTATTAGCAACGGCTGACATGTCAGCTCCACTGAAGCCATCTGTCAGATCCGCTATCCTGCCTAAGTCTATATCGTTACTCACAGGCTTGCCCTTAATGTGGATCTCCAGAATTCTTTCCCTTGTATTTCTGTCGGGATTAGATACTAACACTATCTTATCAAAGCGTCCGGGTCTCAGCAATGCATTATCGATCATGTCTACCCTATTGGTTGCAGCTATAATCACAACTCCTTGCATTTCTTGTATGCCGTCCATCTCAGTGAGTAATTGTGACATCATTCGCTCGGTACTCGCATGGACCCCCTCCATTCCTCTGACAGGTGCAATAGAATCTATCTCGTCGAAAAATATAACACAAGGTGACGCCTGTCTCGCCTTCCTAAATATCTCGCGTATTCCTTTTTCAGATTCTCCTACCCATTTACTGAGTAGTTCTGGACCTTTAACACTAATGAAATTCGCTTCAGATTCAGTGGCTACAGCCTTTGCCAATAGTGTTTTTCCCGTTCCTGAAGGTCCGTGTAGCAGTATCCCTTTAGGAATGTTATGCTTGAGCTCATTGTATAAGGATGGATATTTCAATGGCCATTCGACAGCCTCTTGCAATTCCCTCTTAACATTGTCTAGCCCTCCAATATCATCCCATTTAACATCAGGCGGTTCCACGTAGACTTCTCTCATGGCAGATGGAGTTATTTCCCTTGTAGCATAGTCAAAATCATTCATGTT